>NZ_JAUSXQ010000001.1:4415000-4621265 GCF_030816115.1 Chryseobacterium sp. W4I1 | reverse complement strand
CAACTTAATACACCACAAAACAAACTTATTTAACATAAAATTCATATAGCATGAAGCTTGGGGATAAATATCATCGTAATAACCTAATTGGCAATGGATTGTAAACATAACGAACTTATCCACAAGAAACGATTGGAATTTATATAAGGGAAGAATGTAGTGGAGTTATGCTCAAATATATGATGGATGAGAATGACAGAGCGAAAAGAGGAGGATGAAGTGCGGGAAAATATCGCCCTATGGAAAGGAGACTCAAAAGTAATGCTGGGAAGAAAAGAGTTTTATCCAACTATATTCTATATTCTATATTCTATATTCTATATTCTATATTCTATATTCTATATTCTATATTCTATATTCTATATTCTATATTCTATATTCTATATTCTATATTCTATATTCTATATTCTATATTCTATATTCTATATTCTATATTCTATATTCTATATTCTATATTCTATATTCTATATTCTATATTCTATATTCTATATTCTATATTTAGATATAAAAATACCTCTCGCAGATCTGGAAGATTGAACAGATAATAAGTATAAGGACTGTATATAGCATGAGTATGAGCTGAGTTTTTATATTTCCCATTATAGACACTAGAGTTGGATCCTATTGGATATAATATTTTATTTTAACGCAAAGTTTCTTTCTTTACAGTGTATAGTTTTAAGGGAAGCAAAGGAAGGATCAATTTCATTGATCTTTTGAAGCAGACGCTGATATTTAAGTTTTGGCTAAAGCCTTTGGTATAAATTTATATATAAAGTGGGCTAAAGCCCACCTCTATTGAATAAAATTACAAGTCATAATCCATCAAAAGATTTGTTATAATGAGTCCCAATTTTTGCTAATGATTTTAACTCATATCCAGAACTATTAAAATATAGCTCCATAAAAATGTTCAGTTTAAATAGAGAATATAATTTCCAAAGTAAATGATTAGGTAATGTAAACTTTTATAAAGTAAAGTTCAGAAAGTGATTATCTTCAAAATGATATAAAAAAATATCTCACGCAAATCTGGCGGATTAGACAGATTTTAAAATTACATCCATAATAATTTTGATAGATCTAAGTTTTGGCTAAAACCTTTGATGTAAATTCATATACAAGTGGGCTAAAGCCCCTCTATTGAATAAAACTAAGAGTCATAGTTTATCAAAGGATTCATCATAATGAGTCCCAATTTTTGATAATGATCTTAATTCATATCCAGAACTATTAAAATATAGGCTCCATATTATAAAATGTTCAGTTTAATAGGAGATACAATTTCCAAAGTAAATGTTTAGGTACCGTAAGCTTTTATAAAGTAAGGCTCAGGAGTAATTTATGTGTAAAATATACTAGAAAAATATCTCTCGCAGATCTGGCGGATTAGACAAATTTAATAAAGGAGAGACTTCCCTTATGTTGGTTTGGTTAAAGCTATTCATAGGTGAATACCGAGAAGCTGGTTAAAAATGAGTAAAGATATATTTTAGGCGAGTTGCCCACCTCTATTGAATAATAAATTCAGAACTTTAATAAACAATATGATAGAATATGGAGTGGTAAGTGAATGATAGATAAAACAGATTTGAAAACCAGCCAGAAATAAATTCTAAGAGCACAATAAAATGAATGAATATGATCGGAATAAGTAATTGAAAATAAATAATAAGATTGATTAAGGACAGCCTTATTACCTATTAACTATGTATCTTTTGGGCTTATGTACAAAACAAAAAAGTCTCATACAATATGTATGAGACTTTTAAATAAAAACTGGCGGCGGCCTACTCTCCCGCTTTCGCAGTACCATCGGCGCTGGTGGGCTTAACTTCTGTGTTCGGAATGGGAACAGGTGAGCCCCACCGCTATAACCACCCTAAATATGGTTTAATGTAACAATGTAGTGAATATAACAGTGTAACAATTGACATTGGTACATTGATAAACTTTTACATTGGTAAATTATTTTTATCGATAAAAACATTCACAAAGAGCTAACCTTTCTGCACTTCCAAGTACCTTATTAGGCTATAAATCTACGGGTAATTAGTACTACTCGGCTATGACATTACTGCCTTTACACCTATAGCCTATCAACGTGGTCATCTCCCACGACCCTTAAAAGATGTCTCATCTTGAGGCGAGTTTCGCACTTATATGCTTTCAGTGCTTATCTCTTCCAAACGTAGCTACTCAGCGGTGCTCCTGGCGGAACAACTGATACACCAGAGGTTTGTTCAATTCGGTCCTCTCGTACTAGAATCAAGCCCTCTCAAACATCTAACGCCCGCAATAGATAGAGACCGAACTGTCTCACGACGTTCTGAACCCAGCTCGCGTGCCACTTTAATGGGCGAACAGCCCAACCCTTGGGACCTTCTCCAGCCCCAGGATGTGACGAGCCGACATCGAGGTGCCGAACCTCCCCGTCGATGTGAGCTCTTGGGGGAGACTAGCCTGTTATCCCCGGAGTACCTTTTATCCTATGAGCGATGGCCCTTCCATACGGAACCACCGGATCACTATGTCCTGCTTTCGCACCTGATCGACTTGTAGGTCTCACAGTCAAGCACCCTTATGCCATTACACTCTACGCACGGTTACCAAGCGTGCTGAGGGTACCTTTGAAAGCCTCCGTTACTCTTTTGGAGGCGACCACCCCAGTCAAACTACCCACCACGCAATGTCCTTCTAAAAGAAGTTAGGCTCCAAGTAAGTAAAGGGTGGTATTTCAACAGTGGCTCCACAAACACTAGCGTGCCTGCTTCAAAGCCTCCCACCTATCCTACACATTACTTACTCAAAGTCAATACGAAGTTATAGTAAAGGTTCACAGGGTCTTTTCGTCCCATTGCGGGTACTCGGCATCTTCACCGAGACTACAATTTCACAGAGCTCATGGTTGAGACAGTGCCCAGATCGTTACACCATTCGTGCAGGTCGGAACTTACCCGACAAGGAATTTCGCTACCTTAGGACCGTTATAGTTACGGCCGCCGTTTACTGGGGCTTCAGTCAAACGCTTCGCATTGCTGCTAACGCCCTTCCTTAACCTTCCAGCACCGGGCAGGTGTCAGACCCTATACTGCATCTTTCGATTTTGCAGAGTCCTGTGTTTTTGATAAACAGTCGCCTGGGCCTTTTTACTGCGGCCACCATTGCTGATGGCGTCTCTTCTCCCGAAGTTACGAGACTATTTTGCCTAGTTCCTTAACCATGATTCACTCTAGCACCTTAGGATTCTCTCCTCGACTACCTGTGTCGGTTTTGGTACGGGTTGCTTCACTTCGGCTTTTCTTGGAAGCACTTTCCCTACAACAACTTCGCCCGAAGGCTAGGTCTTGACTATTCCGTCAGTCTCCAGTAAGTACGGCACTCCGTCCCCTTTTTAGTGTGAGCAAGTATGGGAATATTAACCCATTGTCCATCCACTACCCCTTTCGGGTTCGCGTTAGGTCCCGACTAACCCTCAGCTGATTAGCATGGCTGAGGAAACCTTAGTCTTTCGGTGAGGGGGTTTCTCGCCCCCTTTATCGTTACTTATGCCTACATTTTCTTTTCTGTCCGCTCCACAATACCTCACGATACTGCTTCAGCGCAAACAGAATGCTCTCCTACCAGATATACCCCTAAGGTATAAATCCATAGCTTCGGTACTCTATTTATGCCCGATTATTATCCATGCCGGACCGCTCGACTAGTGAGCTGTTACGCACTCTTTAAATGAATGGCTGCTTCCAAGCCAACATCCTAGCTGTCAATGCAGTCCAACCGCGTTGCTTCAACTTAATAGAGATTTGGGGACCTTAGCTGTTGGTCTGGGTTCTTTCCCTCTCGGACATGGACCTTAGCACCCATGCCCTCACTGCCGCAGAACATTTATTAGCATTCGGAGTTTGTCAGGAATTGGTAGGTGGTGAAACCCCCGCATCCAATCAGTAGCTCTACCTCTAATAAACTTTATTGCGACGCTGCACCTAAATGCATTTCGGAGAGTACGAGCTATCTCCCAGTTTGATTGGCCTTTCACCCCTACCCACAGGTCATCCGAAGACTTTTCAACGTCAACCGGTTCGGTCCTCCACTCTGTGTTACCAGAGCTTCAACCTGCCCATGGGTAGATCACAAGGTTTCGCGTCTAATCCTACTAACTAACCGCCCTATTCAGACTCGCTTTCGCTCCGGCTCCGGACCTGAAGTCCTTAACCTCGCTAGTAAAATTAACTCGTAGGCTCATTATGCAAAAGGCACGCCGTCACCCAACTTGTGGGCTCCGACCGCTTGTAGGCGTACGGTTTCAGGTTCTATTTCACCCTTCTATTCGAAGTGCTTTTCACCTTTCCTTCACAGTACTTGTTCACTATCGGTCTTTCAGGAGTATTTAGCCTTGGAGGATGGTCCCCCCATATTCAGACAGGATTTCACGTGTCCCGCCCTACTCATTTATCATCTAAATATACCTTTCATATACGGGGCTATCACCCTCTATGGCTGTTCTTTCCAGAACATTCTATTAAATATATAAAGACTTTTGGGCTAATCCGCTTTCGCTCGCCGCTACTTACGGAATCTCTTCGATTTCTTTTCCTCCGGGTACTTAGATGTTTCAGTTCTCCGGGTTTGCTCTCCTTGCGGAGTGACATGTCTTCAACATGCCGGGTTGCCCCATTCGGACATCTGCGGATCAATTCGTGTGTGCCAATCCCCGCAGCTTTTCGCAGCTTACCGCGTCCTTCTTCGCCTCTGAAAGCCTAGGCATCCGCCATACGCCCTTAACGATTTCTTTCCTAATAATTATATTAGTTCAGTATTTTTTGATAAATTTTCATTTATCGATATTTTTATAAACTCGGCACTCGAAAGTGCTCGGTTATCTCTTTGTGATATCTTTACCGTTAATGTCAATGATCTTAATGTCTTCTTGTCAGTCTGATGAACAGATGTTGTTATTGGCTCCATCCGTAACTTTTAAATCAAACCTCCAAAACTGTGGAGAATAAGGGAGTCGAACCCTTGACCTCCTGCGTGCAAGGCAGGCGCTCTAGCCAGCTGAGCTAATTCCCCCTCTAGTTAGACTTGGAGACTAAAGAATAAAGAACAAAGACGTATCTTTTTTCTTTTCTCTTTCTTCTTCCCGTCTTTTTAATTAGTAGTCTCGGGCAGGCTCGAACTGCCGACCTCTACATTATCAGTGTAGCGCTCTAACCAGCTGAGCTACGAGACTTCATTAGACTTAAAGATAAAAGAACCAAGAACCAAGACGTAAACGTCTGTATCTCCCTTCTTTTCTCTATCCTCTTGTCTCTCTCTCCCTCTGATACTAATTTCTAGTGGGTTTTGTATTTTTATAATATATAGCAACCAAATAAAAAACTAAAGCCTAAACTTTAAGCAGAATCAATGTACAGTTAAGTACTTAATTTTGTTTAACGTCAATAGACGCTCTAAAATGAGATGTTCCAGCCGCACCTTCCGGTACGGCTACCTTGTTACGACTTAGCCCTAGTTACCTGTTTTACCCTAGGCAGCTCCTGTTACGGTCACCGACTTCAGGTACCCCAGACTTCCATGGCTTGACGGGCGGTGTGTACAAGGCCCGGGAACGTATTCACCGCGCCATGGCTGATGCGCGATTACTAGCGATTCCAGCTTCATAGAGTCGAGTTGCAGACTCCAATCCGAACTGAGACCGGCTTTCGAGATTTGCATCACATCGCTGTGTAGCTGCCCTCTGTACCGGCCATTGTATTACGTGTGTGGCCCAAGGCGTAAGGGCCGTGATGATTTGACGTCATCCCCACCTTCCTCTCTACTTGCGTAGGCAGTCTCACTAGAGTCCCCAACTGAATGATGGCAACTAGTGACAGGGGTTGCGCTCGTTGCAGGACTTAACCTAACACCTCACGGCACGAGCTGACGACAACCATGCAGCACCTTGAAAAATGTCCGAAGAAAAGTCTATTTCTAAACCTGTCATTTCCCATTTAAGCCTTGGTAAGGTTCCTCGCGTATCATCGAATTAAACCACATAATCCACCGCTTGTGCGGGCCCCCGTCAATTCCTTTGAGTTTCATTCTTGCGAACGTACTCCCCAGGTGGCTAACTTATCACTTTCGCTTAGTCTCTGAAGCTTAAAGCCCCAAAAACGAGTTAGCATCGTTTACGGCGTGGACTACCAGGGTATCTAATCCTGTTCGCTCCCCACGCTTTCGTCCATCAGCGTCAGTTGTTGCTTAGTAACCTGCCTTCGCAATTGGTGTTCTAAGTAATATCTATGCATTTCACCGCTACACTACTTATTCCAGCTACTTCAACAACACTCAAGACTTGCAGTATCAATGGCAGTTTCACAGTTAAGCTGTGAGATTTCACCACTGACTTACAAATCAGCCTACGGACCCTTTAAACCCAATAAATCCGGATAACGCTTGCACCCTCCGTATTACCGCGGCTGCTGGCACGGAGTTAGCCGGTGCTTATTCGTATAGTACCTTCAGCTACTCTCACGAGAGTAGGTTTATCCCTATACAAAAGAAGTTTACAACCCATAGGGCCGTCGTCCTTCACGCGGGATGGCTGGATCAGGCTCTCACCCATTGTCCAATATTCCTCACTGCTGCCTCCCGTAGGAGTCTGGTCCGTGTCTCAGTACCAGTGTGGGGGATCACCCTCTCAGGCCCCCTAAGGATCGTTGACTTGGTAGGCCGTTACCCTACCAACTATCTAATCCTGCGCGTGCCCATCTCTATCCACCGGAGTTTTCAATATCAAGTGATGCCACTTAATATATTATGGGGTATTAATCTTCCTTTCGAAAGGCTATCCCCCTGATAAAGGTAGGTTACACACGTGTTCCGCACCCGTGCGCCGCTCTCAAAGATCCGAAGATCTTCTACCGCTCGGCTTGCATGTGTTAGGCCTCCCGCTAGCGTTCATCCTGAGCCAGGATCAAACTCTCCATTGTATGTTTTTCCTGACCCACTCAAAGTATTATTTTACGCTTTAGTTTTTTCTTACTTGGTTGTATATTGTATGTCAATGATCTTTTTTCTTTCCGCAAGTTATAAGGAAGCTTTTCTGTCGTTCTGTTCCTTATTTGCGGTTGCAAAAGTAAATATTTATTTCTAATCGACCAAATGTTTTCTGAGAAATTTTAAAGTTTTTTAAGTAACCTTAAATCCCCATCCAAACCCTTAATCTTACCTGCTTCTGCGCTCCGTTTAACCGGACTGCAAAGATACAAAAAATTTTAACTCACACAACTCTTTTTTTAAAAAGTTTTGTTCATCTTTTAGCTCCCATATCTATAAGCTGGTTCTAAATCTTTATGCTTATCTAAAAGCTCTTCTGCGCTACTGTAGTACTCTCGTTTTTCAGTGGGGCAAAGATAACAACTTAATACACCACAAAACAAACTTATTTAACATAAAATTCATATAGCATGAAGCTTGGGGATAAATATCATCGTAATAAGCTAATTGGCAATGGATTGTAAACATAACGAACTTATCCACAAGAAACGATTGGAATTTATATAAGGGAAGAATGTAGTGGAGTTATGGTCAATTACATGGTGGGATAAGGATGATGGAGAAAAAAAAAGAGGATGAAGTGTGGGAAAATATCGCCTATGGAAAGGAGACTCAAAGTAATGCTGGGAAGAAAAGAGTTTTATCCAATATATTCTATATTCTATATTCTATATTCTATATTCTATATTCTATATTCTATATTCTATATTTTATCCAAAGATATTTGATATTTGATATTTGATATTCTATATTCTATATTCTATATTTCTATAGTTAGATGTAAAAAATCTCTCGCAGATCTGGAAGATTGAACAGATAATAAATATAAGGACTGTATATAGCATGAGTATGAGCTGAGTTTTTATATTCCCATGATAGACTCTAGAGTTGGATCTTATGGATAGACGATTTTATTTAACGCAAAGTTTCTTTCTTTACAGTGCATAGTTCTAAGGAAAGCAAAGGAAGGATCAATTTCATTGATCTTTATAAAGCTGCGTACTTGGGATGCTTTTAAGTTTTGGCTAAAGCCTTTGATATAAATTTATATATAAAGTGGGCTAAAGCCCACCTCTATTGAATAAAATTACAAGTCATAATCCATCAAAAGATTTGTTATAATGAGTCCCAATTTTTGCTAATGATTTTAACTCATATCCAGAACTATTAAAATATAGGCTCCATATTATAAAAATGTTCAGTTAATAGGAGATACAATTTCCAAAGTAAATGATTTACGTACTGTAAGCTTTTATAAAATAAGGCTCAGGAAGTGATTATCTCCAAAATAATATTGAAAAACATCTATCTAAGATCTGGCGGGTTAGACAAATTTAATAAAGGAGAGACTTCCCTTATGTTGGTTTAGTTAAAGCCATTCATAGGTGAATACAGAGAAGCGGGTTAAAAATGAGTAAAGATATATTTTAGGCGAGTTGCCCACCTCTATTGAATAAAACTAAGAGTCATAGTTTATCAAAGGATTCATCATAATGAGTCCCAATTTTTGATAATGATCTTAATTCATATCCAGAACTATTAAAATATAGCTCAATAAAAATGTTCAGTTTAATAGGAGATACAATTTCCAAAGTAAATGATTTACGTACTGTAAGCTTTTATAAAATAAGGCTCAGGAAGTGATTATCTCCAAAATAATATTGAAAAACATCTATCTAAGATCTGGCGGGTTAGACAAATTTAATAAAGGAGAGACTTCCCTTATGTTGGTTTAGTTAAAGCCATTCATAGGTGAATACAGAGAAGCGGGTTAAAAATGAGTAAAGATATATTTTAGGCGAGTTGCCCACCTCTATTGAATAATAAATTCAGAACTTTAATAAACAATCTGGTTAAATGAATATTGATAGAACATGGAGTGGTAAAGTAAATAATAGAGATAAAAAGGATTTGAAAACCAGCCCGAGAATTAATTCTAAAAACCTAGGTATACAAATATAAAATGAACATGATAAATAAATATAAAGGCAATGAATATTCAAGATAAATAATAAGATTGATTAGGGGCGACCCTATTACCTATGTATAGGTACAAAACAAAAAAGTCTCATACAATATGTATGAGACTTTTAAATAAAAACTGGCGGCGGCCTACTCTCCCGCTTTCGCAGTACCATCGGCGCTGGTGGGCTTAACTTCTGTGTTCGGAATGGGAACAGGTGAGCCCCACCGCTATAACCACCCTAAATATGGTTTAATGTAACAATGTAGTGAATATAACAGTGTAACAATTGACATTGGTACATTGATAAACTTTTACATTGGTAAATTATTTTTATCGATAAAAACATTCACAAAGAGCTAACCTTTCTGCACTTCCAAGTACCTTATTAGGCTATAAATCTACGGGTAATTAGTACTACTCGGCTATGACATTACTGCCTTTACACCTATAGCCTATCAACGTGGTCATCTCCCACGACCCTTAAAAGATGTCTCATCTTGAGGCGAGTTTCGCACTTATATGCTTTCAGTGCTTATCTCTTCCAAACGTAGCTACTCAGCGGTGCTCCTGGCGGAACAACTGATACACCAGAGGTTTGTTCAATTCGGTCCTCTCGTACTAGAATCAAGCCCTCTCAAACATCTAACGCCCGCAATAGATAGAGACCGAACTGTCTCACGACGTTCTGAACCCAGCTCGCGTGCCACTTTAATGGGCGAACAGCCCAACCCTTGGGACCTTCTCCAGCCCCAGGATGTGACGAGCCGACATCGAGGTGCCGAACCTCCCCGTCGATGTGAGCTCTTGGGGGAGACTAGCCTGTTATCCCCGGAGTACCTTTTATCCTATGAGCGATGGCCCTTCCATACGGAACCACCGGATCACTATGTCCTGCTTTCGCACCTGATCGACTTGTAGGTCTCACAGTCAAGCACCCTTATGCCATTACACTCTACGCACGGTTACCAAGCGTGCTGAGGGTACCTTTGAAAGCCTCCGTTACTCTTTTGGAGGCGACCACCCCAGTCAAACTACCCACCACGCAATGTCCTTCTAAAAGAAGTTAGGCTCCAAGTAAGTAAAGGGTGGTATTTCAACAGTGGCTCCACAAACACTAGCGTGCCTGCTTCAAAGCCTCCCACCTATCCTACACATTACTTACTCAAAGTCAATACGAAGTTATAGTAAAGGTTCACAGGGTCTTTTCGTCCCATTGCGGGTACTCGGCATCTTCACCGAGACTACAATTTCACAGAGCTCATGGTTGAGACAGTGCCCAGATCGTTACACCATTCGTGCAGGTCGGAACTTACCCGACAAGGAATTTCGCTACCTTAGGACCGTTATAGTTACGGCCGCCGTTTACTGGGGCTTCAGTCAAACGCTTCGCATTGCTGCTAACGCCCTTCCTTAACCTTCCAGCACCGGGCAGGTGTCAGACCCTATACTGCATCTTTCGATTTTGCAGAGTCCTGTGTTTTTGATAAACAGTCGCCTGGGCCTTTTTACTGCGGCCACCATTGCTGATGGCGTCTCTTCTCCCGAAGTTACGAGACTATTTTGCCTAGTTCCTTAACCATGATTCACTCTAGCACCTTAGGATTCTCTCCTCGACTACCTGTGTCGGTTTTGGTACGGGTTGCTTCACTTCGGCTTTTCTTGGAAGCACTTTCCCTACAACAACTTCGCCCGAAGGCTAGGTCTTGACTATTCCGTCAGTCTCCAGTAAGTACGGCACTCCGTCCCCTTTTTAGTGTGAGCAAGTATGGGAATATTAACCCATTGTCCATCCACTACCCCTTTCGGGTTCGCGTTAGGTCCCGACTAACCCTCAGCTGATTAGCATGGCTGAGGAAACCTTAGTCTTTCGGTGAGGGGGTTTCTCGCCCCCTTTATCGTTACTTATGCCTACATTTTCTTTTCTGTCCGCTCCACAATACCTCACGATACTGCTTCAGCGCAAACAGAATGCTCTCCTACCAGATATACCCCTAAGGTATAAATCCATAGCTTCGGTACTCTATTTATGCCCGATTATTATCCATGCCGGACCGCTCGACTAGTGAGCTGTTACGCACTCTTTAAATGAATGGCTGCTTCCAAGCCAACATCCTAGCTGTCAATGCAGTCCAACCGCGTTGCTTCAACTTAATAGAGATTTGGGGACCTTAGCTGTTGGTCTGGGTTCTTTCCCTCTCGGACATGGACCTTAGCACCCATGCCCTCACTGCCGCAGAACATTTATTAGCATTCGGAGTTTGTCAGGAATTGGTAGGTGGTGAAACCCCCGCATCCAATCAGTAGCTCTACCTCTAATAAACTTTATTGCGACGCTGCACCTAAATGCATTTCGGAGAGTACGAGCTATCTCCCAGTTTGATTGGCCTTTCACCCCTACCCACAGGTCATCCGAAGACTTTTCAACGTCAACCGGTTCGGTCCTCCACTCTGTGTTACCAGAGCTTCAACCTGCCCATGGGTAGATCACAAGGTTTCGCGTCTAATCCTACTAACTAACCGCCCTATTCAGACTCGCTTTCGCTCCGGCTCCGGACCTGAAGTCCTTAACCTCGCTAGTAAAATTAACTCGTAGGCTCATTATGCAAAAGGCACGCCGTCACCCAACTTGTGGGCTCCGACCGCTTGTAGGCGTACGGTTTCAGGTTCTATTTCACCCTTCTATTCGAAGTGCTTTTCACCTTTCCTTCACAGTACTTGTTCACTATCGGTCTTTCAGGAGTATTTAGCCTTGGAGGATGGTCCCCCCATATTCAGACAGGATTTCACGTGTCCCGCCCTACTCATTTATCATCTAAATATACCTTTCATATACGGGGCTATCACCCTCTATGGCTGTTCTTTCCAGAACATTCTATTAAATATATAAAGACTTTTGGGCTAATCCGCTTTCGCTCGCCGCTACTTACGGAATCTCTTCGATTTCTTTTCCTCCGGGTACTTAGATGTTTCAGTTCTCCGGGTTTGCTCTCCTTGCGGAGTGACATGTCTTCAACATGCCGGGTTGCCCCATTCGGACATCTGCGGATCAATTCGTGTGTGCCAATCCCCGCAGCTTTTCGCAGCTTACCGCGTCCTTCTTCGCCTCTGAAAGCCTAGGCATCCGCCATACGCCCTTAACGATTTCTTTCCTAATAATTATATTAGTTCAGTATTTTTTGATAAATTTTCATTTATCGATATTTTTATAAACTCGGCACTCGAAAGTGCTCGGTTATCTCTTTGTGATATCTTTACCGTTAATGTCAATGATCTTAATGTCTTCTTGTCAGTCTGATGAACAGATGTTGTTATTGGCTCCATCCGTAACTTTTAAATCAAACCTCCAAAACTGTGGAGAATAAGGGAGTCGAACCCTTGACCTCCTGCGTGCAAGGCAGGCGCTCTAGCCAGCTGAGCTAATTCCCCCTCTAGTAGAAATTTTAAATTTTAAATGATAAATTTTAAATTATTTTTAATCTAAAATCTATAATTTATAATCTATAATTCCATATAATTAGTAGTCTCGGGCAGGCTCGAACTGCCGACCTCTACATTATCAGTGTAGCGCTCTAACCAGCTGAGCTACGAGACTTCATTAGACTTAAAGATAAAAGAACCAAGAACCAAGACTTTAAACGTCTTTATCTCTCTTCTTTTCTCTATCCTCTTGTCTCTCTCTCCCTCTGATACTAATTTCTAGTGGGTTTTGTATTTTTATAATATATAGCAACCAAATAAAAAACTAAAGCCTAAACTTTAAGCAGAATCAATGTACAGTTAAGTACTTAATTTTGTTTAACGTCAATAGACGCTCTAAAATGAGATGTTCCAGCCGCACCTTCCGGTACGGCTACCTTGTTACGACTTAGCCCTAGTTACCTGTTTTACCCTAGGCAGCTCCTGTTACGGTCACCGACTTCAGGTACCCCAGACTTCCATGGCTTGACGGGCGGTGTGTACAAGGCCCGGGAACGTATTCACCGCGCCATGGCTGATGCGCGATTACTAGCGATTCCAGCTTCATAGAGTCGAGTTGCAGACTCCAATCCGAACTGAGACCGGCTTTCGAGATTTGCATCACATCGCTGTGTAGCTGCCCTCTGTACCGGCCATTGTATTACGTGTGTGGCCCAAGGCGTAAGGGCCGTGATGATTTGACGTCATCCCCACCTTCCTCTCTACTTGCGTAGGCAGTCTCACTAGAGTCCCCAACTGAATGATGGCAACTAGTGACAGGGGTTGCGCTCGTTGCAGGACTTAACCTAACACCTCACGGCACGAGCTGACGACAACCATGCAGCACCTTGAAAAATGTCCGAAGAAAAGTCTATTTCTAAACCTGTCATTTCCCATTTAAGCCTTGGTAAGGTTCCTCGCGTATCATCGAATTAAACCACATAATCCACCGCTTGTGCGGGCCCCCGTCAATTCCTTTGAGTTTCATTCTTGCGAACGTACTCCCCAGGTGGCTAACTTATCACTTTCGCTTAGTCTCTGAAGCTTAAAGCCCCAAAAACGAGTTAGCATCGTTTACGGCGTGGACTACCAGGGTATCTAATCCTGTTCGCTCCCCACGCTTTCGTCCATCAGCGTCAGTTGTTGCTTAGTAACCTGCCTTCGCAATTGGTGTTCTAAGTAATATCTATGCATTTCACCGCTACACTACTTATTCCAGCTACTTCAACAACACTCAAGACTTGCAGTATCAATGGCAGTTTCACAGTTAAGCTGTGAGATTTCACCACTGACTTACAAATCAGCCTACGGACCCTTTAAACCCAATAAATCCGGATAACGCTTGCACCCTCCGTATTACCGCGGCTGCTGGCACGGAGTTAGCCGGTGCTTATTCGTATAGTACCTTCAGCTACTCTCACGAGAGTAGGTTTATCCCTATACAAAAGAAGTTTACAACCCATAGGGCCGTCGTCCTTCACGCGGGATGGCTGGATCAGGCTCTCACCCATTGTCCAATATTCCTCACTGCTGCCTCCCGTAGGAGTCTGGTCCGTGTCTCAGTACCAGTGTGGGGGATCACCCTCTCAGGCCCCCTAAGGATCGTTGACTTGGTAGGCCGTTACCCTACCAACTATCTAATCCTGCGCGTGCCCATCTCTATCCACCGGAGTTTTCAATATCAAGTGATGCCACTTAATATATTATGGGGTATTAATCTTCCTTTCGAAAGGCTATCCCCCTGATAAAGGTAGGTTACACACGTGTTCCGCACCCGTGCGCCGCTCTCAAAGATCCGAAGATCTTCTACCGCTCGGCTTGCATGTGTTAGGCCTCCCGCTAGCGTTCATCCTGAGCCAGGATCAAACTCTCCATTGTATGTTTTTCCTGACCCACTCAAAGTATTATTTTACGCTTTAGTTTTTTCTTACTTGGTTGTATATTGTATGTCAATGATCTTTTTTCTTTCCGCAAGTTATAAGGAAGCTTTTCTGTCGTTCTGTTCCTTATTTGCGGTTGCAAAAGTAAATATTTATTTCTAATCGACCAAATGTTTTCTGAGAAATTTTAAAGTTTTTTAAGTAACCTTAAATCCCATCCAAACCCTTAATCTTACCTGCTTCTGCGCTCCGTTTAACCGGACTGCAAAGATACAAAAAATTTTAACTCACACAACTCTTTTTTTTAAAAAGTTTTGTTCATCTCTTAGCTCTCATATCTATAAGCTGGTTCTAAATCTTTATGCTTATCTAAAAGCTCCTCTGCGCTACTGTATTACTCTCGTTTTTCAGTGGGGCAAAGATAACAACTTAATACACCACAAAACAAACTTATTTAACATAAAATTCATATAGCATGAAGCTTGGGGATAAATATCATCGTAATAAGCTAATTGGCAATGGATTGTAAACGTAACGAACTTATCCACAGGAAACGATTGGAAAACAGTGATGGTTTTTAGCTTAAAAAAAGCGCTTTATTAATCCTTTATATATATAGTAGCCCACTAAACAACCTATAGTATCTGCTACAATATCTAAGGATTCCATGGATCTTCCTAATCCCATTTCTTCCTGAAGGATTTCAGTAAGGAATGCATATATAAGGATAATCTGAAAGAAGTATGAAAATTTAATTTTGGGAAAGGTGGCAATGAAGCAAAATCCCAGCATTGCAAATATGCTCAAATGTAAAACTTTATCAATGCCATTGAACATAAACCAATATTCCTGGTTCTCTTCTCCCGGCTTGAGGAGCATATAAGTAAGAAATGCCCAATAAATGGGCAGTATCTTACTAAATATTTTTGAAATCTTATCCAATGATAGCCTGGTATTCTTCTGCAGTAAGCAGCTCTGAATGATCTGCACCTTCAGCAAGCTCTAATTTAATGATCCATCCGTTTCCGTAAGGGTCAGTATTTAACAGCTCAGGCTGAGCTTCCAATTCTGAATTAAATTCAATAACTTTTCCTGCAATAGGTAAGAATAAATCTGAAACTGTTTTCACCGCTTCTACACTTCCGAAAACCGCTCCTCCTTCAAGATCATCATCTAATGTATCTACATCTACATAAACGATATCGCCAAGTTCTCCCTGGGCGAAGTCTGTAATACCGATTGTAGCTACATTACCTTCAATCTTGATCCATTCGTGATCTTTAGTGTACTTTAATTCTGATGGTGTATTCATTTTAATTTTTATTTTGTACAAATGTATTCAAAATAATTCTAGCTTCAAATATAGGATATAAAAAATGTCCTTCAAAATAGAAGGACATTCAAAGTTTGTTTCATTTTATTTTAGAAACCTCCACCAGAGTCACCAAATGTAAAAGTGGCAGAAAGTCCGGCTCTAATAGTAGACAGCGGGAATGCCGTGGAGATTTTATACTTAGAGGTCATTTGCTCATAGAATACTCTTAAGTTCAAGTTCTCCGAAACATTGTAGTCTGCAGAAAGCTTTATATTCATGAGTTTTTGTCCTCCTGTAATCTGTGAATCATTTAACAGAATATTCATGATAGAAGTCTGGCTGTCTCTTAAAGAGATATCTCCCCTGATATTAAGATCGCTTCCTTTTCCTCTGGATCCTCTTGTATTAGCCATCCCTAATCTGAAATTCTTCACGATATACCCGAGTCTCACCACATATTCTGTATTGGAATCTTCTGTAAGGGTATGGTTTACCAGCCCTAGCAACATCATTCTGTTTCTGTTATACTGAAGTCCAAACTGCATATTGTTTCTCATGGTAACATCTATTCCGATCAGCGGTGAGAATGATTCCACGTAACCAACCTGGGAAAAGGTAAACGGATTGATATAATCATTATTGACATCAAAAGCATTACCTCCCGACAGCCTGTTGAAATAATCAATACTTGACTGGATACCTGTTGCCGTATAAGTAGCCGTATATCCATGGAGTATATCAAATTTAGCAAACTGGCCATTGATGATCGGAATATTTCTTAATCCTGAATAGGTAATCTTCCAGTTTGGAATAGGAAGACCTGCTTTTCTGGCATTTCCGATCTGTTTAACAGATTTACCTTCAACTGCAGCCCTGAATGCGGGAATCAGGACATAAGCATTAGCAATACTATAGTGTTGGGCATATCCTTCACTGTCTAATACTTCGCCAATTCCCATCTGTTGCGAAAGGATCTGTGCATTTTCCCTGATCGCCTGGTAAACTGCCTTGGTATCTTTGAATGAAGTTTTCAGAAGAACAACGGAATTGGAATAGGTCACCTGATCATTGGCAAATACATAATCATGATTCGCAGTTGCGAGATTATTACGATTATTAAACCCTGATTGGGAGAAATTTCTGTTGTAGTTATGCAATGCACTAAGATCAATTCTGAAATCATTCATCGGAACAATTTGTAAATTGGCTCTTAATTCTCTGGTAGACATCCGTATGTAAGGATCTGTCATATACGGCGAATCACTTACCCAGCCATTCTCCAGCACTTCTCTTCTGATATCTGCCTGGGACCCCAGAAGGAATCCAAGGGTTGGACCACCGAGAGTCTGTCCATAACCATACATATTAGGTGCTGAAAGTAAACCAGGAAGCACAGTTCCGTTATTTTCAGAATAATTAATATCCAACTGTTTGAATGATGTTAAAACAAAAGCTGCACTTTGAAGTATGGTCAGTTTATTTTTGAATTTATAGCTCTTAAATCTAAATTTTTTCTTCTCCCACTGTTGAGTGTAAACATTGTTCAGTGAGTCTATTTCCTGCTTACGTTTTTGCAGTTTTGTATTGATATTCTTAAAGTATTTAAACTGTCCGAAGAATTTCGGAATATCTGCTGTAGCTGTAGCCTGAATAATATTAGTGTTCTGCCCTACGGAACCCAAGCTTCCTTCCGGACTGGAAAGAAGTGCTGTAGATCTTGCATTCCAGTTATAGGTAAGTCCATACCCCACTTCTGCATCAATGAAATCCAAATAAGGAAGATACTGGAATGGCAGTTTGTAGTTCAGTTGTACTCTGTGATTATACAATACTGGTCTTCCCGCTCTGAATACATTTCCAAAGATGGACTTGTCATTCATTCCATTCACATCTACATTGTCATTCAGAGTTCTTGTAGCAGAATTGATTTCAAGCTTTAATGATTTGGTAAAGTTGAAGCCTAAGCCGTATTGCCATCCAAAGAAGAAATTCCTGTTTCTAAGTGCTGCAAAACTGTCACCTGTATTTCCGCTTAAGATTGCTTCTACATTTCTAAATTCAAGCTCATTGTAGTTTCTGTCTATTTCAGTTCTGAAAGATAATCTTGTAGGAACCGGATTGAAATTGAATTCTTTTACCCATTTCAGGTATTTTGTAGATTTCGCGGTATCGCTGATCATTTTGTTGAAAGGCTTAATTACCCAAGGTTTGAAGGTATAATTGTAATCCACATACCCTCTCAGATACTGTCTGTAGTTTTTGGAAGTATAAATATCCCTGAAATAATCATCATTATAAACCGCAGTTACAGAAACGTTTTCAACATCATAAAACTTAGGTTTTTTGTTTGGATTCACTCTCTCCTTATGCATATTGACCACTCCAATACTTCTCTGCTGAGTGTAGGTTCTGGCTACTTTCTTCAGCTGTTCTTTATTGGCAGCCTTACTGAATGCGACATCAGTATCCAGAGGATTATATTTCGGATCCTCGATGGTTTGGGAATAAGAATAGTTCAATGGAATTTTCATTCCGCTCTTTTCAGGAAGGAATTTATCTACATTAACCGCTGTATTGATACTGAATGCGGACTGTGTAGACTGGTTTCTTTCCGCAGGCTTTGAATCTATATTCCCGAAACCTACAGAAGTATAGGATGCATTGGTATTTACCGTAGCAAAGTCTCCTAAGTTAAAATTAAGACTTGCGTTACCTGCGTATCCGCCATCATTTTCAATTTCAGAAAGACGGATTTCGTTTACCCATAGAATTCTCTCAATTCCAGCAGATGTTCTGTCATTATTTCTTACTCCGATCATGATCGTCGTAATGTTTCCTAAACTTGGACGTCCTTTGATATAAATTCTTTTAGAATCATCACCAAAAACATTATCCATTTCTCTCAAAACAATATTAGCTGAGTTTTTATCTCTTCTGATTTTAGCGTCTACAAAATTTTGAATCTCAAAATCAATATTATTTTCAATTGGCCAGATCTCCATCGGTGTAGTTGCCGTACTTTTAGTAAGCATCATTGAAGATTCATATTCATAGTAGTTATCTGTAGCATCACTACCGAAACGGATAAAGAATTTCGCCTGTGGGTCAATATTTTCATATCTGTTGGATGGATCCTGAGCATGTACAAAAAGTTTTAGTTTTTTATATCTCCTCATATCCAGGGATGTATTTTTGAAAACACCTCTTGCTTCAGCTTTAAGATCCTTTACTCTCATATAAAGAGACGCTTCGTTCTGTCTCTGTGCTCCTGCATTTCCACTCAATACCTGTCTGTCAATACCTGGAGGTAGCACATACGGTGGCTGGTTCAATGCATTTTCTTCAATATTTACACTTCCTACTTCAAAGTTATTGTTAAAATCAAGATCTGTAGGAGCTACTCCTTCATTGGGAGAACTTACGGTTGCACTGGCAATCTGATTTGGATATCTTCTCCAGTCTGATCTTACAAGATCCATAGTACCGAATCTTAAAGTGGAAGTATTTTCAAATCCTGCAAGCATTAGTCTCGCAAATCTCACATTGTTAAGTACCGATGCACTCCTTTCTCCTTCCGCCCCATTTTCTGCATATTTTGATACCGGGATTCTGAAAAGATACCATTTTACATCTGAAGTCTGCCCGTTCTGGAAGCTTGCCTTTACGGTTTTCACGTCAACAATATTATTCTGTCCTAATGATAAGCTTGGCTTATCAAGGTTAACAATATATTCATTGTAGCTTTCCGTCTGGTCAAGGTTGTAATCTTTGTTAATATCTTCTGCATCCGGACTCTGTGAAGCCACTTCCAGAGAATTGGCCTGAGAGTTACCTTCAGGGTTTCTAAAGTATTTATATCGCTGAACTAGTGATGCTGCCTGACCACCTGTAAATTTATCAGACATATAGAACACAAAGTCATCTACTGCAGGGTCAACTAAGTTGGTCACCGGGTTTACAAATGTATTCCCAAATCTCATGGATTCCTGATCCGAGCTTAATCCATCATATCCAAGATCCTGCGCTCTCCTGTCATCGCCTTCACTGGAAAATGCATAAAGAATAGGTGGTTGTTTAGGCTGTACTCCCCAATTGGACGTTGTTGTAGTGGAAGGAGCTCCCGGAGTTGGAAGACCGTTTTCATACTGCATCTTTCCGTCTTTCAGGATGTCTTCAGACACGTTACCTAATTGTAGTAAAAGTCTTGCCCTGTTTCCAAGGACATTTCCATCCGCATAAGGATCCATCATCCAGAATTCAACATATTCGATATTTGAATTGACGAAGTTGGAAACACTGATCGGTCTCATGATCCCTGCCCATCTTGCAGCTGCTGTTTCAGTATTTGGATTGACGTTGTAAGGACCTTTTTCTGTAGGGTAATAAGAAATATCTAAAGTATTGGTGAAGGTCTGCTCACCTGCAACAAAGTCTCTGTTATTATAAATCTCGGAATACTGAACTCTTCTGGAGGCATGGTTGGAAACAGACTGTGGTGTAATTCCTGCCGGAGCTCTTCCTCCTACTCCCCAGAATCTTGGGTCAATATTATACCATGAAAGAAGTCCTCTTCCGTACCCGCTTGTTGTCGCATCATCTGCTGGTGCCCCATTAAAAGGAGCGGCAAGGTTTTTCTCAGGTCTTGATGCCAGACTCCATGCGGTAGGTTCTTTTAAAGATATTTTAGAGGTAGTCTGCTCAAAATCGTCAATGTAAGACTGGTCATTTGTTCCTTTATTAAGTCCCGGAAGCAGGTAAGCAGCCTCCATTTTAAAGTTCAGGTTGGAAGGAGCTTCAGTATTTACCAATGGAATCTTATCTGTCAATCTGGTCAGGAAAGGAATCTGATTATTGTACATCATGTTGATCCCTGCCATTGTATTATTCACAGCTTCCTGTCCGTAATTCACTTTCTGAGTAAGCGGAGATTCTGAATAATTAACAACCGTTCCACCTACTATAAAATTCTCGCTGAATCTTCTTTCTAGGTTTAAGCCTAAAAATCTTTTTCTTTGAGTATTAAAAGTCAGTTGATTTTCCAGTGAAATATTGATGGCCTGTCCGGACTGTTTAACATTTTCATTGATAATTGTTACCGTTCCAAGCATATAGTCTACGGTATAATCTACGCCTTCAGTAAGCTGAACACCGTTTGCAGAAACTTTTACCGATCCCTGCGGAACATTTACTGCTCCAAGAGAAATTCCTTGCCCTTGTGTTCCTTTGTAACGCCCTTCTATAGTATATCGTTGGGCAAGATTACTTGAAGTGGCTACCTGTTTTTGCTGTTTATACAGATCGGTAAAGACAAACTGTGGATCGTTTCCGACCTGGCTCGCCATAAAACTACCGAACGGCTGTACTTTGGTAAATATGATCCTTCCGGTTTCCGGTCTGATCGTAATCCCGTTGACAAAGTCAAAAATACCGTCTCCAAGCACACCGCTGCTGGCCTGGATATCACCGTTCATATTCAGACGGTCCCAATTCAGTAATTTTAGCAAGTTTTTATCCTGAACACTGGTTCCCGGAAGGTAGTTTACTTTACCTCCGGTTTTCTGATCCCGGTAAAAAACATTAAGAATAAAACCGTCCTGCGCTACCTGTCCTGCATCCAGCGAGTAGATGTTCTTCATCATCAGGTCCCACATCGGAGATTCTGTATTCACTCTATTATTTACTCTTAAGACCTTGGTAACCAGTACAGGGCTTTCTTCGGAGAATTCCCCTACTTTATATACCTTGTTGGTTCCATCCGTGTAGGAGTAAGAAACAGCCAAAAGCTGGTTTTCGTTCAGCTTTTGGTTCAGTGAAATATATCCTAACTGAGGCTGCAATGTATATTCATTGGCATTCAGCCTTCTTGCTTTTGTATTAAAAATAAACTGCTCACCGTTATCGTACGGCTGCGTACTTCCCGGGAAACTCTGCCCTTGAAAAGTAGTTGCGTAGTTTTTACCGGCTTCTCTTGGTCCTATAGCAGCATTAATAGACGGGTACAATCCGTTCTGGGAGTTATCCGGCAGTCCCGCAGGTCCTTCTCCTAAGTCTCGGATACCGATAATACTTTTCTGATATGCCAGATTGCTGTTTCCCTGGTCAAGTACCCAAACCTCCAATCTTGTAATATTTACCGTGGAATTGATCTGAGGATAATTGGCCAATGCCTGGTCATAACGATCCAGGAAGTAATGTCCTAAGAAAAAGTGCTGATTATCTTCATAGTCGATGGCATTGACTTTAAAATTATTCATGACACCTCCGCCCTGAACTACAATATTCCTGGCTTCACCCTGCTGTTGGGAAAGCACTACTGTTCCATAAGTTTTTCCTAACTGAAATTCTGTTTTCACCCCGAAAAGTGACTGTGAGCCGCGGATAAGACTGGTAGAAAGCGGCATATTAACGTTACCGAACTCTACTCTTTTGATGATCTTATCTTCACCGCCGGCACTTGGTTTGTCTACATCGCCAAGTCCTTTGGTCTGAAGATCTTTCCAGCTTCCTTTGGCCTGCCACACGAGATTCATCCTATTTTCAAATGCGAAACCGCTCTGGGTGTCATAATTGGCTTTTAATTGAAGATTCTCTCCTACTTTTCCCAATAATCCAAGCTGAATTCTCTGATCTATATCAAAGGTAAAACTGGTCCTGTTCTGAGGAAGGATCAATGGGTTGTCAATTTTCTGATAAAGTCCTGCAAAATCCAGTGAAGCATATCCTGAAGGAATGATCTCAATT
Organism: Chryseobacterium sp. W4I1; assembly: GCF_030816115.1. Classification (NCBI taxonomy): domain Bacteria; kingdom Pseudomonadati; phylum Bacteroidota; class Flavobacteriia; order Flavobacteriales; family Weeksellaceae; genus Chryseobacterium; species Chryseobacterium sp. W4I1. The sequence continues at coordinate 4,598,869 of NZ_JAUSXQ010000001.1, read as the reverse complement.
TTATTGCTCCCAAAGATGGTTTCAAAGAGCCTGTTGTTGATCAGCAGAGACGGAATAAGACCCTGTTTCCGGGCATCTGTTCTGTCCCTTCTGAAAAGAAGGCTGTATTTATCAGATTTTTCTTTGTAATAAGCTTTTGTCTGTGCAGCGAGCATAAATTCTTTGTACTCTTCCGGAGACATTGCTGTAGGGGGTCCTGTAAATGTATTTCCAATTTTAGGATATACGTAATACATTCCTGTTTTGATGTCGTAAAAGGCCTCATACCTGGTAGGGTCGGCCAATTGATAATCTTTCTTGATAATTGCCGTATCACGTACCTGTGCAAAGGTACTTACTGACATACACAGGAAGGATAGGAACAGAAATATTTTCAGATGCTTATTATTTGCCACCAAATGTTAAATGTTTTTTAAAATTTGTTTTACCAATTCTTCTACGGAAATTCCCGGATCCTGCTTCATCATTCTGTCTGCAATCTTCTCGCTCATACGCTTTGGGATGCCTAAAACTTCTAATGCAGATAACGATTCTTCCTTCACTTTATTATCTACATAAGAAGAAATATTTTCCTCCGAAACGCTGAATTTTTGGACTTTATCTTTCAAATCTACAATGATTCTTTCAGCAGTTTTGGCACCAATTCCTTTGGCTTTCTGGATGAGTGCACTATTCTTGGAAAGGATAGCCGAAGCAATCTCTTCAAGACTTAAAGTGGAAAGAAGAATAAGGGCAGAAACAGCTCCTACCCCATTAACACTTATTAACAGATTGAACATTTCTTTTTCTGAACGAGTGTTAAAGCCAAAGAGAAGATGAGCATCTTCCCGTATGATCTGCTGAGTGAATAAGAATGCCGGCTGATTCAGGGCCAGTGCCTGGGAGGTCATCAAACTGATACCTACATAGTAACCAACCCCTTGTACGTTGATCACTGCGTAAGTGGGTGTAAGTTCTTGAACGCTGCCTTGTAAGGAAAATATCATTAGTAATTTTTAAAACTCCCAAATATAGTAATTTAAACTAATTAATATTTTCATTTCACGTGCGAATGATTTTTAACTTAAATTTTGACTTTGAATTCAATGAATTAACATAAATACAAAAAACCTATCCAAACGGATAGGTCTATGATTTAAATGAATGATTGCTGATTCAATTAAGGATAAATATCAAGACACATATTAAGATGACATGGGCCCTGAACACAAGATGGGGAACAGCCGTTTACCACACACATCTGCCCTTGAGATGGAAGGCAGTATAAAGTCCCGTCCGGAGACTGAATAGGGGTATCTCTAGGGCCTGCTCCGGTAATTTGTTTTAAATTTTCTCTTGATAATTTTTTAATGTTTTTCATGGTAATTTATTTTTAATTCATGTAAATATATTTATTTTTCTGTAACAGAGATACTTATTTTAACAAAAAATCTATTATTATCCCTACATTGGGAGTAAAAACAGGTCACAATAGTAAAAACTGCTTTTGAGGAAAATTTATATAAATTTTAATGCCGTCAGACTATTCTGATTGATTTAGATGATAAAACCAACATGGTGATTTACATTTTCTTTTTTATGACTTATACGGATATAAGCTTAAAAACATAAAAAAAGCAGTACACTAAATTGTGTACTGCTTTGGTTTGTAAAGATAGATTCTTTATTATTTTTTATTTTCTCTTCTCTGAGCATCAAGTACTGCCACAGTGGCAAGGTTGACGATCTCGTCTACACTTGAACGCATCTGTAAAACGTGTACCGGTTGTTTTAATCCCATCAGGATTGGTCCGATCACCTGTGCTACTTTCATTCCTCTGATAATCTTATAGGAAAGATTGGCACTTTCAAGATTTGGGAAAACAAATGTATTGGCAGGAGTAGTTCCTAATTTTGAGAATGGATAATCGCTTAAATGATCTGCGTTCATCGCAAAATCCGGCTGAATCTCACCATCTACGACCATTTTAGGATATTTCTCGTGGAGGATGCTTACTGCTTTGGCTACTTTTTTAGACGTATCTGAGATAGCCGCAAAGTTTTCAAAGCCAAGCATGGCAATTCTAGGCTCTATTGCAAAAGATTTCACTGTAATTTCTGCCATTTTAGCAATATTGACAAGGTCTTCTGCCGTTGGATTCTGATTAATGGAGGTATCTGCAAAGAAAATAGGCTTCTTTTCTGAAAGGATCATCATCATAGCCGCTATTTTATCTACTCCTTTATCTTTTTCAATAACTTCTAAAACGGGCCGAAGCACTGAAGTATAGTTTTTAGAAAAACCTACGATCAATCCATCTGTATCTCCGTGTTTTAGCATTAAAGGACCAAAATAATCTCTCTGACGAACATATCTTTTCGCTTTATATTCGTTCATTCCTTTTCTCTGACGAAGTTTCCAAAGGGTTTCTCTGTATTTTTTCCTGTTTTCTTTCTGATCGTCATCACTTGGGTCGATAATCGGGATGTCAAGATTGATTCCGAAACGCTCCATCTGTTCTTTGATGTATTTTTTATCTCCTAAAAGGCTTGGGAAAGCTATTCCTTCTTCATAAAGGATTTGTGCAGCTTTCAATACATTATATTCTTCTGCATTTCCTAAAGTGATTCTCTTCGGATTGGATTTGGCACGGCTCTGCATCATTCTCACCAACTTCTCATCTCTTCCCATTCTGTCCAGCAGCTGGTTTTCGTATTCTTCGAAGTCTTCGATGGTTTTTCCTGCGATACCACTGTCAATAGCAGCTTTTGCCACAGCACTGGATACTTTGGTAATCAAACGGTTATCAAACGGTTTCGGAATGAAATATTCTCTTCCAAATTGCAGGTTCTGAACGTTATAAGCAAGGATAACAGCTTCTGGCACAGGTTCTTTTGCAAGATTTGCAATAGCATGTACAGCTGCCAGTTTCATTTCTTCATTAATTCCTCTTGCCTGAACATCTAAAGCTCCACGGAAAATGTAAGGGAATCCCAATACATTGTTCACCTGGTTAGGATAATCGCTTCTACCCGTAGCCATAATTACATCTTTACGGGTTTCAAGGGCAAGATCGTAAGCAATTTCAGGGTCCGGATTGGCCAAAGCGAAAACGATAGGATTCTCATTCATGCTTGAAAGCATTTCAGGAGTCATTACATTTCCTTTTGATAAACCGATGAAAACATCAGAACCTTTTACAGCATCTTCCAGTGTTTCAATATCGGTTTGGGCAATAAAGTCTATTTTTTCAGGGGTAAGATTCTCTCTTTTATGATTGATGACTCCTTTACTGTCGCACATCAACACATTTTCTCTTTTCAGACCTAATGAAATATATAAATTGGTACAGGCAATGGCAGCCGCTCCGGCTCCGTTCACAACCATTTTTACTTCACCGATATTTTTACCGGCGATCTGAAGTGAGTTGATCAGGGCTGCAGCTGAAATAATAGCCGTTCCGTGCTGATCATCATGCATTAAAGGAATATCCAGTTCTTCTTTTAGTTTCTGCTCGATATAAAATGCTTCAGGAGCTTTAATATCTTCAAGGTTGATACCTCCGAATGTAGGAGCAATCCCTTTTACGATCTGGATAAATTTATCAGGATCTTTTTCATTGATCTCAATATCAAAAACATTAATGTCTGCAAAGATCTTAAATAAAAGACCTTTCCCTTCCATTACCGGTTTTGAAGCTTCGGGACCAATATCACCCAACCCAAGTACTGCTGTTCCATTGGAAATTACAGCTACCAGGTTTCCTTTTCCTGTGTAATCGTAAACGGTTTCAGGTTTTTCGTGGATTTCCATACAAGGAACTGCCACCCCCGGTGAATACGCCAATGAGAGATCTCTTTGAGAAGAGTGCGGTTTTGAAGGGATAACTTCGATCTTCCCTTTAGGTTCGGCTTTATGATAATCTAACGCGGCCTGATTAAAGTTCTTTTCGTCGCGGTGGGTTTTACTTGACATAGAATTTTGTTTTTTATTAAAGTATATACTTAATATGGTAGTCTACTAAACTTTCGATGGGTTTTCGGACAACGTGTCCTACATTTAAATGAAATTCTTCCGCTACAGAACGGAGTGTATCTTCGTAATAATAAGCAATAGAGCCAATGAAATTGATCTCGGCATCTTTTGATTCTTTATAAGGAATGACCTGATACTCGAAGAAGCTTTTCATTTCCTCGTATACCATACTTTTAAAGTAAGGGTGGTCTTTTCTTTCAATAACGAATCTGTTGAAATCTGCCAGCCATGCATTAGGTCTGGGGCTGTGATACATATTTTTCAAAGCATCTTCTATCTTTAGTCCATAGTTCTGCTCAAATTCTGTATGAAGATCGTCCGGCAGTTTTTTCATAAAATATCTTCGCACCAGCTGTTTGCCAATGGCACTTCCGCTTCCTTCATCTCCCATGAGAAAACCTAGTGAAGGGAGTTCTATTTTAATGTCTTTACCGTCGAAATAGCATGAATTTGATCCTGTGCCTAAGATACATACGACAGCAGGTTTTCCATTGTAGGCAGCATAGGCAGCAGCCATAAGATCTTCTCTCACAACAGACTCTGCTTTCGTAAATACTTTCTTCAATTCTTCCTCTATGGTTTCGCAGTTTTTTTTCACACCGCATCCGGAGCCATAGAAGAAAATCTTTGTTATGGAATTTTTGACCAGTACAAGGCTGCTGTTTTTTTCAATCTCGGGAACGATAAGCTCTCTGTTGATAAAATTGGGATTAAAGCCGATCGTTTCTGTTTTTAGAAACACTTTTTTGAAGTCATCAAGTATCACCCAATCTGATTTGGTAGAACCACTATCAACAATAGCAACCATATTTACATTTTAGTTTAAGGATGCTAAATTATGAATTTATCTTCAAATAGCGTTTACAAAGACACGGGAAGGTTCTAATGTTTTATATCAGCTTTTTGATTATTGAACTGAATAAGCCAGTCTTCTATTTCATCTTCAAGATAAGTGGTCTGAAGCATGATGGCATTGATAAAATCATCGGGCACAGGATCGCCTGTGGAGTTTTCGAGGTTCCACAATTCGTCTGCCATATTTTCATATTCTGAATACACTCTTTTGAAGCGGGAATTTTCTCTCTCAAGAGCTTCAATATTTTTTTGCTGAAGCTGGAATTTTCTGTATTTGTTTTGACTTTTCATACAAATATTATTATAATTTGGGTCGTAAAAATTATGGTATTATGCTTTAAACCGCACATTACAAGATAGAAAAAACCATCAACACAAGAAGTTGAAAATGAATTTATTATCAGGTTATAATTACATCATTCAGAATATTAAATTTATAAATAATTTTGGTTCAAAAAAATATTTTAACACCTTTTTTAATTGTTTAACATATGCTTATTACAATAAGATGATTCGGAAAACCTCAGTATCCCTTCTAACCCCTTTAGCCTGCAACGATTACCGTTTACAACATCACTTTTAAGTGACAATAGGGTAATTTTTCATTCTTAAAAGAGGTTCTTTTTTAAATCAGTCGGATTATTCCATTCCAAACATTATTGAATTCTCCATTCAAAAAAAAGCCTATTTATTTAAAAATCAACTCAATGCATAACTATTTTATTTTAAAATAATCTTTTATTCTTACATTATTGACATATAATTATAAATTTGCAACTTCATATATATTGAATGAGAGAATTACTAATACGCCAGAAACAGGTTTTATTCTTTATCATAGCCGGAGGGCTGAGCGCTGTTGTAGAGATCGGAAGCTTTAAAGCTTTCAGCACTTACCTTCCCCACGTTTTTGCCAGGGAGACCAATTTTCATGGGATACATTATCCTTTGAGTAATATCTTTTCTACGAGCTGTGGGATCATCAGCAATTATTTCCTGAGCATCTGGTTTGTTTTTGAAAGAGGTAAGCATTCTAAAAAAAAGGAGTTTGCCTACTTCATGGGCGTATCTTTTATTTCAACTTTATTGAGCTTAGGCTTTTTTCAGGTTTTCTACAGCTTTATCTTTAAGGACAATATCAATTTAATATTTTATACCTTAAGCCCGGAAATGATCAGTAAGATCGCCGCGATCCTATTGGTTTCTGTCCTTAATTATTCGGTGAAGAAGAAAATAATTTTTAACGGTTAAGCTGTGACAAAAATTTTAAATTATCTCTGGAGATTCTGGCTGTTGCTTTTGGCATTTATACTGACAGTCACAATGGGAATTCCGGTTTATATTCTTTCCTTTAATAAGAAGCATTATAAATATGCTTATAAATTCATCCGCATCTGGTGTTTCGGAATGTTTTACGGAATGGGTTTAAGATATGATCTGACTAATCTTTCAGATCAGAAAAAAGATAAGAACAAACCGTATGTCTTCATTTCAAACCATACCTCCATCATGGATATTATGCTTACCTGCATACTAATGCCACACCACCCGATCTGTTTTGTGGGCAAAAAGGAGCTGGTAAAGATTCCCATCTTCGGTACCATATATAAAAGGATATGTGTAATGGTGGACAGAGGCAGCGCAAGAAGCCGTGCAGATGTCTATAGAAGATGCGCAGAAAAAATGGAAGAAGGCAACAGCATTGCTATATTCCCTGAAGGTGGTGTTCCGGACGACACTTCTATTATTTTAGATGAATTTAAGGATGGAGCATTCACTTTATCTTCAAAACATAACTCCCCTATTGCAGTCTACACTTTTGTAGGCCTAAAAGAAATTTTTCCCTTTGAAAGCTCTAAAGGCTATCCGGGAAGAGTAAAAGTATATTTCAATGGAATCATGGAACCATCAGATTCTCCGAGAGATCTGAAAACCAAAGCTTATACGGAAATAAAAAAAACGTTGTTGGAACACTCTGTATAAAAGAAATAGTTATATTTGTTTGCGAAATTTTTAACAAACATGTCAAATTATTCTAAACAAACCAATTGGGGACAGTTTATTCCCTTGGTTACTGTGTTTTTTTTCTGGGGATTTGTTGCGGCAAGTAATGATATTCTGATCCCGGTTTTTCAAAAAGCCTTTAAACTGACCCAAACTGAAAGTATGCTGGTACAGATCTGCTTTTATGTGGCTTATACCGTAGGGTCTTTGATTTATATGGCCGTTTCGAAAGGACTCAAACAGGATCTTATCAACAAAATAGGTTATAAAAACGGCCTTATTTTAGGTTTACTTATATCTGCATCAGGGACTTTACTATTTTATCCGGCAGCCAATCTTGCTTCATTTCCTTTAATGATCTCGGGACTCTTTATTGTAGGACTCGGTTTCTCATTGCAGCAGATCGTTGCCAATCCATTGGCAATTGAAGTAGGACCTACTGAAACAGGATCTCAAAGACTGACCATGGCCGGAGGAATTAATAACCTTGGAACAACCATCGGGCCTCTTATCGTTTCATTTGCTATTTTTGGCGCAGCCTCTACAGCTAATACGGAAGCTAGTATTGAAAGTGTAAAGATTCCTTATCTTATGCTTGGTGCTGCCTTTGTTTTAGTAGCGATAATGCTTAAATTCTCATCTCTTCCGGCAATAACTCCTACGATTACGCAGGATACTGATGATGTAGTTCCGGGAGACCATAAAACTTCAGCTTTTCAGTATCCACAGTTAGTTATGGGAATGATTGCCATCTTTGTTTACGTTGGAGTAGAAGTTTCTACGGCCAGTAACCTTCCTGCTTATATGGAAAAAAGCTTAGGTTTTGAAACTAAAGATGTAGCTCCTTACATTTCATTGTATTGGGCATCACTGATGATCGGTCGTTGGACAGGTGCGGTAGAAGCATTTGATTTGAGCGCCGGGTTCAAAAAGATTTTAAGATTCCTCGCTCCTTATCTGGCATTTGGGGTGTTCTTATTGGTAAATGCTATTGCGAAACATGATTTGTCCCCGTTCTACGTATACGGTGCTGTCATTATTGTAATGATCATCTGTGACATTATGAGTAAAGGGAACCCAGCAAGAATGCTTCTGATCTTTTCTGTAGCAGGTATAGCTGCCCTATTAACAGGAATGTTTACCTCAGGAATGGTATCCGTATATGCATTTACCAGCGTTGGATTATTTTGTTCTACTTTATGGCCTTGTATTTTTGCACTAGCCATTAACGGACTTGGAAAACATACCAATCAAGGTTCCGGATTATTGATTATGATGATTATGGGAGGAGGTATTGTAAGTCTAATTCAAGGGTATGTGGCTGATTTAACAACTATTCATATGAGTTATATGGTTGGAGTAATTTGTTTTGCTTATCTTGCTTTCTATGCAATACGTGTAACCGGGATCCTAAAATCCCAGGGTATCGATCTGGATAAAATCTCTAAAGGCAGTGGACACTAACAGTAAAAAAACAATTTATAAAAAGAGATTTTGGGCAGGTATTTTACTTGCCCAATTTCTTTTGTTCTACATTTTCTCTACATCGAAAACAATGATCTCTTTTTTCGGGTGGTTCTTTGAACTGCAGAAAAAAAACCATCAGCTTTTTTTTGGATGGATCCCGTTTTCATTTGGAGATCTTATGTATATCCTTTTGGGTATTTTCATCGTGCACAGTCTTATTCTTTGTTGTAAAAAGAAAAGCCGGAGCAAGGCCATTTTAAAGCTTTTATTCGTTCTTAATATCTTCTACTTTATCTACCAGATCTGTTGGGGAATGCTATACTTCCAGACTCCTATTATTAAAAAACTTTCCAGTCAGAAAGAACCTGAAATTAATAAAGCAAAGAAATTAGCGCTCCGTTATCTGGAAAAATGCAAATCTACCAGACAATCCGTACAGGAAGATAAAAACGGAATATTTATTATTACAGATTTAAACGCTGTACAGACAGAAATCCTTCAACAGCAGGCTCAACTTCCAAAATATATTTCGGATAAAGAAGCTCCGCAGATCAATGCATTCAAGCCCAGCTTATTTAAAAATGTGATGAATTTTACAGGAATTTTAGGTTATTACAATCCATTTACAGCAGAGGCACAGTACAATTCCGGACTTCCCCATACTTTCATTCCGTTTACGTGTGCGCACGAAAGCTCTCACCAACTTGGCTTTGCAAGAGAGCAGGAAGCTAATTTTGTGGGCTATCTGATCGGTGTCCGTTCTGGAAATTCAGACCTGCGGTACAGCACCGAATATTTTACGTTAAAAAGTCTTTTAAGATTTATTTCTGAACAGGATCCTGAGTTTGTAAAATCTATTCTCAGACAATATTCTCCAGCTATGCAAAGAGACCGACGCTACGAGAGGAGTTTTATCTTCAGACATCAGGGTTGGCTAGATGATTTCTTTGGGTTTACGAATAACCTTTTCCTGAAAAGTAACCAACAGGAAGGTGCGGTTACCTACTCTTACTTTATTGATCTCCTTTTAAACTACGAAAAATAGTAAATAAAAAAAGAATCGTATCAGGCGATACGATTCTAAAAACACAAATGATGAAAAAAAATTTATTACCTTGACTTGTTCCCTCATTCAAGGCGATGTAAAAGTACAATATATTTTATAATTACAAAAACATTTCAATTCTTTTTTAAAACTTTAAGAAAACTTTATGATTTTTTAAGTTTTTTTGTGTTCATCACGAAAAACAACAACTTTAACAAATTACCAATTTCTATAAACAGACACCATTTAAAGTTTACATAGAGTAAAATAAACATATTAAATTAAACATTTGTTTAATGATAAAACATTCACGCCTTACCTATTTTTTTCATATCCAAAAATTAGAGTTATTTTATTTCAAGTAAAATATTCTTGAAAAATTTGGTCTGTTTAACTTTCATAATTTTCGGATAAGTTTATTTTTGTGAGTCAATTTTAAAAGCAATACTTTTATAATACCGAAACAGATAATCGTAGATAATCATTTCAAACATTCGTTGGTTAGAAACAAACATACGATTGATATTCATATGAAATATACTTTGGAAAAAATTTTGTAAAGGCCCAGAATAGTGTTTAAGAATACTTTGTAATATTTTTTCTGACTCATGGATACTTATATGAATGCATTCCTTAAAAGGTACATACTCTTTAGAGTTTACAAATTCAAAATATTTTGGAACAAATGATCTGTATTTTCTATCTAACTGACTGTTCAGTTTTTTATCTGCTTTGAATTCATGCTTAAAAGCAATATTAAACTCTTTGATCCAGTCCAATTTTTCAAGAATAGATAGCCCAATATAATCCAGAATTTTATCAATATAAAAAAAGGATACAATAATTTTCTCTTCATCATTAAAGTGGAGATGCTCATAAAGTACACTATTACTATTCTTCCAAAATAAAAACTCAGCGTCTTCAATTGTTGCTTCTCCATACCTTTTTATTTCTCTCTGATAGGTATCCAATACAAAGTTTGATAGCTCTCTTGACTCAGTATGTTCTTTTAAGTAGTCCTTTATTATTGCAAGGACTTTGCTGAAACTATCAGGATCTGAAAGCTCAAAACGGATTCTCAAATGGGGGGCTGGATCATGATAACGTATAAAAAACCATTTCTTTATTAGCTCCCTTTTCTGAAGTTTCTTCAACAGGGGGCTTACTGCTTCTTCCAGAATAATATCTGCTGTTTTTACTCCTGTATAAAGTTTTATATATAGCCACTCGCTTCCAGGAGAATTTTTTTTTAGAGTCATGTCCATCTATTGCTTTTTATGAAGAGAAAACACAAACTGGTAAGCAAAATCTTCTTTTTCGTTATAGAGAAATTCATTAATAGTTATTGATCTTTTGACCTGTATTGTTTCGATGAATAATTTTGCCCAATCATAATTTTCAAGATTCAATATTAAAGTATTATCACTTTGCATCCATTGTACCCATTGAGGAATTTGTCTTTTTTCTCGCCAAGATTTTAATGCCGATAAAAATTGTTCTTTGTCACCAATGAATGTCACCAACACGCTGATATCTTCTCGTCTGATTTTCCATTGGGCTTTTGACAGGATTATATTTTTGTATTCCACTCTGGGTAGAAAATGATAGATCTTTTCAAGGTCTCCCCACTGAAAGTAGAGACCCGGACGGTTATTTTGAGCATGTAAATCACAAAGAAAATGATACACCGGCAGTGAATCCGATGAGTAGTTATGGGCATTCGTCAGGTACGGTTTAATTTCTTTATTCTGTTTTTTTGAACGCAGGACAATTTTATCGTTTTTGACAGAAATCCAAAGATCATCAACAGCGATTTGTCTGTTTTTTGGTAATATGGAATGCCCCAGGTAAGGAATTTCATAGTCTCTAAGTAATGAACGTCTGATAACATTTCCTATTCTGGCTTCAGGAAGATGGACAATCTCTGCTAATATTATATTGGGATTTTGTTTTTTCTCGCAGTCTGTTATTGCTTTTGTAAAGTTTTTTATTTCTGATTTTTCTGAACAGAATCTTGCGGAAAGATTAGCGGCACTGCTCCCACCACTTCTACTGAGAAATAGTTTTTCTTCTTTTCCATCGGAAATTATTTCAGTCATCAATGACAATGTATCCGGAAGGTCACTCCATCGTTCTTCAAAATCCTTACAATCATGATCATTTAGCTGAATAGTATATCCACTTTCTAGCAAGCAAGCTTGTATTTTCTGATTTAAAATAACCTGAACAGGATTTAGATGAATGATAAATCCGGAGTTTATTTCAGTCTGCGGAATGCTAATGTCGTCCAAATAAGTATGAATTCCTTTTGCCGGATTTCCTTGGCGGTATCCAATTCCGATCTCTGTATCCATTACATAAGCCAGTGAAACTTCTTCTGTTTCAAATCTTTCAATAAAGGCTTTTTTAAATTTTTCAAAAACACTTTCCCCGGAATTCAGTGTGAGTTTATTTAAAAAAGCAATACCTGTCTTTAATTCTTTTTTCCAATATCCAGCCAGTTTATATTTATTTTGAAAATAACAAATCTGTCTGGAACAGATATTTTTGTTCATAATCTGTATTAAAAGTTTTAATGTATTCTTCAATTTCTTTATACAACAAAACCGAATTAACTATATTTTGATCCAGTTTTTCTAATTTTTGCTGAATAGAAGTCAGAACCTTTACATGTCCCTGTGCTTCTATTTTCTTTAAAATTTTGATCATCGTATTCAGAAAATCGTCCCCGGAAACATTAGGTTCCAGCTCGCTAATCAGAACCTGATTCTCAATTAATTCATCAATAAATTCCGATGCATCTTCAAATGTAATTTCATCATTGATGAGTGTTTGAATCATTTGAGCAATGGTTTTGCCATTTTTGCAAAAACTTAGAAGTTCATCCAGCTCCAGAGATCGATATGCTGATGAAATGATATATCCCCTCTTTCCTTCAAAGTATTCATATTCCAGATATCGAATCCGGCGGCCGACCTTGTAAATGCTGTTATTAGGAAAATAGGTTAGCTTGTTCCTTATTTCAGTAATTTTAGACAAACCTTCGGCCAGTCCTACTAAAAAATGCATGTCCAGCTTTGTATCTCGAACAGACTGTCTATCAAAGCTATCAACAGTTTCATCATCAAAAACACCTAAACCAACACCTGAAAATAAACCAAATGGGGTACAACGATGGCTCATCCGGTTATAATATTTTCTGACCGTATCTTTCAGCTTTTCAATCTTCTTTGTTGGAAAACTTTCATCGGTATGTATCCATTTTTCAATTTCTTCATAAAGATAAGGAGATGTAAGATAAATGGCCTCCCGAAAAACAGGATCCACACAAATGTTCTTCAATTCGTTTTCTGAAAATTCATCATGGTGTGTCTTTTTCAGAAAATCTTTGAGGGAAAACAGGGATGATCTGAAAATATATTGATCAAAAAATTGATATGGGAAACGGGGCATTTATTTACGGGGCTGGTCTTTAGGTTGGTAATCAGGGTGTCCCAACTGCCAAAAGGCAAATGCAAAGATATCACTCAGATTAGAATATCGCTGAATAGCCGGAATATCCCCACCATGTCCACCTTCATAATCTACTTTTAAAAGTATAGGCTTGTCAGACTTGTTATTAGCCAATAATTTAGCCATAAACTTCGTAGACTGCCATGGGGTAACTCTTGGGTCATTAATCCCCGTAGTAATTAAAACGGCAGGGAATTTAACTCCTTTTCTAATATTATGATAGGCATCCATTTGTAGTAAATCTTTAAATTCATTTGGCTTATTTACTGAACCAAACTCCTGTACTGATGTCTTACCAACTCCACCCAGCTCATTCCTTACCGCATTTAGAATACCCGATTCTATTATTACTGCACCATACAAATCCGGCCTTTCAATCATTGCCATTCCATCAGTAATTCCTCCCGCACTGCCAGCCCAAATTGCTATTTTCTTAGGGGATGTATATTTTTGCGTGATTAAATATTCTGAACAAGCAATCAAATCTTTCCACGAATTAGGTTTATTATTTTTTTTGCCCATCAGTATGCCAGCTGGTTCCTTTTTCACCTCCTCCTCTAATATGAGGAACAGCAATCACCCCTCCCTGCTTCGCTAATAATAAATAACTAATGGCAAAGAAAGGATAAAATGATTCTCCATAAGCTCCATAACTTTGCATGAGCACCGGAGCCGTACCATCTCTTTTGATGTTCTTATTATAGATTAATGAAAGAGGAACTTCTGCACCATCATAAGATTTAACGGTAACTTCTTCTACTGTAATATCTTTAAATTCAGGATACTCAACTGCAGGAACAAGATTTTCAGGAGTAAATGTATTTTTCTTTAAATCGTATCGGAAACGCTGCTCCTGATTAACCCACCCTGAACAACTTACCCATATATCTGAAAAATCCTTGCCTTTTGTTTTTAAATTAATATCACCGGATACGTAGGGAAGTTTTATAGATGTTTCGATTCCTTTATTATAAAAATATAATTTGGCTTCAATACCATTTTTTACCGTTACATAGTAGATTCCGTCTTTCGTTATAACATGACTTTTGAATACTTCATCTTTCTTTTCCGGTACTAAAACTTCAGGATTCTTAAAATTGGGATTTTTAAGATTGGTTTTACATAGTTTATAATTAGGTGAATTATATCCTGATAAAAAGATGATCTCCTCTCCTACTAACCGAATAAAGTAAACCTTATCCTCCTTATTGTATAATTGCATCCAATTTTTCTTTCCTTTCAGAAGATCATCTTTCTTAATAATAAATGTTTTTCTATAATCTTCGGCATCTACCAGCATCCCGATATAATATAAGTCTTCGGGATTAAAAACCAAAATAGCAGGATATTTTTCTTCTGAAATCTTCAGCTCAGGATTGTTTAGACTCGAGAAAACATCATTTAATTTTTTAGGATCCTGACCAATTTTGTACAGGACAGATTGAGTATTCTTATTAAGATGCTCCGATGAAGGATCTATAACTGGATAGTGAATATAAAAAAAACCGGAATTATCTTCAAGCCAATTAATCCCGGCAATACTGGAAGGATCTGCGTTAGTAATAATTTCAGAACTTGTAGATTTAGTTTTGACATCAATTACAATTACTTCTGACAATTCTTTTCCTTTTTCGGATAAGGATATTGCCACTTTACTCCCATCCCAACTAGGACTTATGAGATTAATAATAAAATCATGCCCGGTGTCTGAATTATCCTTTTTGAATGACGAACTAAAATTAACAGGATCATAGAGAAGTTCCTCTTTTCCTAAAAAACCTTGTCTATAAAACACCCGGGCAATCTTCTCAGTCCCGTACTTTTTTAAATAGAAGTACTTATCCCCAGCTGTAATTCTTAAATTAGATATTGAATAGCCCTGTCTTTTATCCAGTTTCAATCTTTGGACCATATAATAATCTCTATTCGGAATCTTACTCAGAACAGAATTGAAATAATTTGTCTGGGATTTCATCCAATCTACTACTTCAGGATCCTGAAGTTTTTCTAAATTTCTGTATTCATCAACTATTTTAGTATCAAAATAGTCGTCAGTAACTGGAATAGAAGGTGCCAGATAAGTAGACTGTGCGATTAATAAACAAGAAAAAAATAAGATAGGAATAGTAATTACTCTATTTTTTATCATAATCAGAAATTACGGGGTTCATTTTATTGAACAATAATAAGAAATTGAAAATAGATTTGAAAAATTATTGAGTAGGTAGCTGGCCACCACCTTGGGGCTTACTCGCATTTTCAGGGCTTGTACATTCAACACCTTCAAAACCCTGCAAAGTAAGACCTCCATATATTTTTCCTGGATTAGTTACTTTAGTCATTTGTAATTTCTTTAATGATAATTTTTTCTCACTCTTGTTTTCTTTTTTCATTGTATGTAAATTAAATTATTAGATAGCAAAGAAAACGATTTTTTCACTACTACAGATAATTTCACTTTATAAATTCATGAATTTAACAACATAAAAATCACTATAACAGATAGTTAAAAATATAATGATAAATAAAGAAGTAAAATTAAATTTAGAAACTAAAATGAATATTTTTGTAAAACAATTATGAACGATGACGAGATTTAAGTATTATATATTCTTTTTGTTTATCAATTTAGTTTCCGCTCAAAAGAATTCTATTAATTCATTAAAAGAATACACATATACGGATCTTCAACAAAAGTTTTACGAATATGGTAAAATAGAGAAAACTAATGACGCTAAAAATATTGCTAAATATTACCTAAAAAGAGCAAAAAAGGAAAAAAATAATGATCAAATCGCAGAAGGATATGTGTTGATGCATTTTAACGAAGATCTTCCGATTGCTTTAAAATATCTTGACAGCCTTACAGTTATTACGAAAAACTCAACGAAGAATACTTATCCTGCAAGAATTTATTTACTAAAAGGAAATATATTTTTCAATTCTGACAATCAGATAAAGGCCTTAGAAAACTATAATCTGGGGCTAAAATATGCTAAAGAAAAGGAAAATAAAAGGCAGATTGCTATCGCCGATATCAGCATTGCCAATCTCAACAATTACATAGGAAAACATCAGGATGCAATAAAAACACTGAGATATTATTTGCATAATGCTGATTATTTGCATGAATCCGAACTCCAGGACATTCATCTAAATCTGGCCAGTACTTATCAGGACATTGATCAGATTGATTCTGCCAATATTATGATAAAAGAAGGATTACTTTCTTCAAAAAATGATGATTATCTCCATAACAAGTATTTATCTCTTTTTGGATTATCCAGTTTAAAACAGAAAAATTACAAGGTGGCTATTGACAGTCTTAATAAAAGTAGCAATTTCTTTTTGACTAAACATAATGATATGGCTCTAAATTATGCCTTGATGTATTTGGGGCAGGCATATGCCGGAGCAGGCCAGAAAGAAAACGCCGTAAAAAACTTCATTAAGATAGATTCTATTATACAGAAAACAAATAATACGTTTCCGGAACTTCGGGATGTATATACCTATATAATAGATTATTACAAAGATAAAAATGAGAAGGAAAAGCAACTTTATTATATCGAAAGGTTTTTAAAAGTAGACAAAATACTGGATTCCCAACTTTGGGTTTTGTCCAGAGAGCTCCCTAAAACATATGATACTCCCAACTTAATTAAGGAGAAAGAAACTATTATTAAAGATTTAGAAAAGAAACGGGTCATCTTATACTGTTCAATCAGTATTCTTATTGCGATACTGATACTTCTCGCCTATCTTTATTTTAAATCTAAGAAAAAAGAAAAAGAACACAGGAGAATTGCCCAAGAGCTCATTCAGAAGGCCTATGAAGGTCAGCCTGTAGCCGATCACCAAGAGGATCCTCTGATAGAGATACCGCAAGAGCAAGTAAAAGACAAAAATGTTAGCATTATTTCTCAGGATCTAACTCAAGCTATCTTAAAAGAGCTTGAAATTTTTGAAACCAAAGAACATTTTCTTAATAAAGGAATAACTTTAGGCAGCCTTGCCAAAAAAATCAAAACAAATTCTAAGTATTTGTCGGAAATCATTAATACTCAAAAAAGAAAAAACTTTGCAGGGTACCTCAATGATCTCCGTATCGACTATGCTATCGCCAGATTGGCAAAGGATAAGAAATTTCGTTCTTATAAATTCCCTGTTATAGCAGAGGAATTAGGTTATAATAATGAACAGGCATTTACTTTAGCTTTCAAAAAAAGAACAGGAATTCCACTGTCTTTCTACTTGAGGGAGATTGAAAAGTCTGAAGGATAAAAATCCAATAAAAGAAACAAAGTCCTGATAATCTGATAATTAATATTCGTTAATTCATAAAAATATCTCCTAAATTTATGAATTTATAGATCATCTTCTTGGATCATTAACCGGTTTCCCACATCTTTGCTCCAGGTAAAAACACAAATTTATTTTTTGTATGTGTACAGTACAAAACGTAAATCCAATAAGCTGATCAGCACCTTCCCATGTCAGGGAAATATGACAAATAAAATATTAATTTCAAAAAATTCTAACAATGAAAAAATTAACAGGAATGAAGAAAAATTTTTCTTCACTAGAAAACAAAAAAATCAAAAGAAACGAGTTAAAATCTATTAACGGTAGCCTTCTTGCTCTTCGTGATTATTCTATTGAATCTAATGTTGCTCCAGCAGGATGCGTTGAATCAGATCATTACACATCTAACGGAGGAGAATATATTGGTAGATTAACTGTTTGCTAGTACAATAAAAAGGAGGGGTAATTCTCCTCCTTCTTATTTTATTATTAATCGAATTATTTATGAAAAATTTCCCATTAATAAATTGTTGTATTGCTTTTGTCACTTTATTATTGCTTTCATCTTGTAAGAAAAACTATATCACCTATTACAATAAAGTAAATGATATAGACAGTACTTATAGACTAGCCAATAACCCAAAGCTGGCAATCAAAGAATACAGGGACCTTTTTGATGAATACGAACCTAAAAATCAGGAGCGCATTCAAGAATATGCTACTTATATTACCCTGGCAGACCAGTACAACAAAGATTTTGGGGGGAAAGAAAGTCTTTATAAATTAATCCCGTTAATGGCTCCGTATAATAATGAATATAAGAAGTATTTGCCTATTTTCAATAAATATGGAATTGACAATCAATCAGTAGAGCAAGAAATAGCACAATGGAAAAAGAATTTAAATAAACAACTTATTGATTCCTTTACTATTGCATTCACCCGAGACCAGGCAGGACGCCCCGAGGACACTGCATTAATTAGAAAAAATGTAGAAAAAAATGCTAAGCTTTTTATGTGGGCATTTAAAGAATATGGTTTTCCTTCTGTACAAAAAATAGGTTTGATAGGAAATAATGGCAACGGCTTTTATATACCCACCATGCTTACACACATGAATGAATCCAAAGATCATTATCCATATATAAAAGAAAAATTATTAGAGTACGTCAAATCTGGAGACTTGTCACCACATGATTATGCATTGATGGATGATGCTTATATGGGAATACACAAAAAAAGTACAGTTTATGGTTTTAATTTTATCCAAGTAAAAGATTCTGCACAAATTAATCGTAATCGGAAAAGTATAGGTATTCCAAGTATGAAACACAGTTTCAAAATAAGAAAAGACTATTATAAAAACCTAAAGCAAAATGATACTCATAATCTCCAATAATGGAGAAACAACGACCACAAAAGTTATCAAAAATCTTTTTGAAATGGGAAAACCGTTTATTCGCATCCATGAAGATGAATTTTTTGATATCAAAACTGATAAAAAAAGAATTTTTCTGGTAAGTGAAAAAAACAAATTTTTCCTGGATGAAATCACTAGTGTATGGTACAGAAGAGGAGGATTAAAATTTAAGCGTTTAAAGTATAATAATGAATCTGTCAACAACCATATGGATGAGACTCAGCATTGGCTTGAAGATTACGTGATAAAAACTTTAGAATCAAAAAAAACCATTAATAAACAAAGCAATAGCCACGTAAACAAACTTTTCGTATTAGAAAAAGCTCAAAAAGCAGGCTTAAATGTTCCAAAATATTTTTTGGCAGAAAATACAAATGAAGTAGTTGTTAATAAAACAATTACAAAAGCTCTTACCGAAAATGTGATCTTGGATACTATTAGCAAAAATTCAGATGCTATCATATATACTTCAATCATAGAAGAAAAGGAGAAAAAAAATTTTTTTATTACTTTTTTTCAGGAAAAAATTGAAAAAGATTTTGAAATACGCAGCTTCTATCTGGATGGTAAAATGTGGTCTACCGCTATTATTTCTCAAAACGATGAGCAAACTAAAACTGATTTCAGAAAATATAATGACAAGAAACCTAACAGAAAGGTAAGATACCAGCTTCCTAAAGATATTGAAGAAAAAACACATCACCTGATGCAGTCCCTGGACTTAAGTTGTGGTTCAATAGATTTCATAAAAAGTGGTGACAATTTCTTCTTTTTGGAAGTTAATCCAGTTGGGCAATTTTATGGCCTTTCAACCATGTGTAATTACTCATTAGAAAAAGAAATAGCAAAATATTTATGAAAAATCTCTTAAAAGAAGAAAAAAAGTTACCCCTTACTTTTAAGTATATTGAACACTTTAGAACTAAGAAAAAAAATAAAATTAATAATTCTACAGCATCATATGTATTATGTAAAAAGTACCAAACAGATTATCTTTTGAGAGAAAACCCGATAAAACCACTTACAAGACTACTATGAAATATTTCAATCTATTTAGTAATATCTTAATAACCAAAGGAGCCAAAAGAATATTAATATCAGATCTCCAAAGAAACCTTTCAGATTTATATCCTTTAGAACTTTATGATATTATTGAAGAGCTGAAAAATGATTCCATCGAAAATATACTAAAAAATTATGATGCTGAATCTAAGGAGTTCATCCACGAATATATAGACTTTCTCCTTGAAAAAGAATATGGTTTCATAACTAATAAAGATTGGGATAGAAATTTTCCTCCAATGTCTTATGAATTTCAAGAAGCCAGTCAGATCTCAAATATTTTCATAGAAATTAATAATGTCTCTGCTCTTGATAAAATAAAAAACTCTATTGATAACTTAGGTGTAAAACATTTAGTAATTTATTGTAACAAAGCACTTACAATTAAAGATTTTCAGGATATCGACAATAAATTTGAAGGATCTGTTTTAGAAGGTATTGAAATATACTCCCCTTTTCATCAACTTGTTGACAAACTTTTTTTTCAAACTCTCAATCAAACAACTTTAAGAATATATAATTTCATTTTTTATAACTGTCAGGAGATTCCTTTTAAAACAAAAGAAAATTTTAGATTTAACATTAACTTTAGCCATGAAAACATCAAAATATCCGCTTGCGGAAAAGTAGATCTAAAATATTTCAATACTAATCTCCCAAAAGTTCTTGAAGCCATCAATCATAATTCCTGCTTACACAAAAAAGTAGGAATTGATATCGAAGGGAATATAAAGAACTGTCCTTTAATGCAAGAAAGTTCTGGAAACATAAACAAAACCACTCTTGAAGAAGCCCTGGCAAAACCAGATTTTAAAAAATATTGGAATATAACCAAAGACAATATAGAAGTTTGCAAAGACTGTGAGTTCAGATATGTATGTACAGACTGCCGCGCCTATACAGAACGTACTCATATTAAAAATGGATTAGATATCTCCAAACCATTAAAATGCGGTTATAATCCTCACACTGAAAAATGGGAAAAATGGAGTGAAAACCCTTTAAAACAAAAAGCTATCCAAAATTATAACTTACCGGAGCTAATAAAAGCTGATTTCTACAGTAAATCCTAATCTTCTAAAGTATACATGTAAACTACAATCAGAGAATACAAAAATTCATTATTTTTTTCTTTAACAAAATATTGATAATCAAATCAAATCTACCAACACATCATTATATCTCACCATTACTAGAAAAAAAATTTGTTTTTTTAAAACATCTGCGTATTTTAGTTAAAAATATTTATATGATTTTCGACAAACTAATTAACTATCTAAAGCTCGATAAACAGGAATTTTCTTTCCAGTTCAATTCTCATCCAAACTACCCTTCTGCATTGGCATTTAGTGATACGCTTAACTTTATGGGCGTAAAAAATGATGCCTATGAGCTTGATAAGGAATATTGGGATGAGCTTCCGGAGGAGTTTATCGCGATCGTTGATAATTCTTTTTCATTGGTAAAGAAGTCGGGAACAAATTATTCAGTTTATTCGGAAAAAGCCAAAACACTCAACAAGGAAGAGCTTCATAAAAAATCTACCGATTTTGTATTGCTGTTTGAGAAAAGTGAAAATGCTGAAACTAAATTGGCTTTTAATTTCAAGCCTGTTCTGTATCTGGTTTTCGCCATCATACTTATTTATTCTTTCCTGAGTTTAAGCCTGTATGAAGGTTTATTTAATCTTCTTTCGCTGGCTGGTGTTTATATTTCTATGGAGATTTTCAACCAGAAATTCGGGAATACGTCTACAGTTATCGGAAGTATATGCGGTGATGCATCAGCAACCCAAGCCACCAACTCCTGCGATAAGATCATCAAGCAGGATAAAACGAGTATTTTAGGTCTGAAATTCTCTGATTTTTCACTAATTTATTTTGTAGGACTTGCTGTACTGGGACTTTTTCTTCCGGCAACAGCTTATATTGTAAAAGGGTTCACATTCGTCTCCATACTGGCTATTGGATATTCTCTTTACATCCAGGCCTTTGTAGAGAAAACATTCTGTAGAATATGTCTTCTGATCATTTCGATCCTGATTGGACAGCTGGTACTAAGTATGCTCTTTTTCCAGAATACAGTATTTAGCGTAGGAATGTTAGTATTGACCGCTGTTTTATGGATCCTGGTCTTTTCTGCAGTCTTATATTTCAGCAATATTCTTACCCAAAAAGAAGATATTCAGAAGTCTAATGCTAAGAATTTAAGGTTTAAAAGAAATTATGAACTTTTCAAAAGCCAGCTTTTGGAAAATGAAAAAGTAGAATTCCAGGATACCCAGACTTTTTCATTAGGAAATAAGAATGCAAAACTCCGCCTTTCTATTGTATCCAATCCTTATTGTGGCTTTTGTAAAGATGGACATAAAATAATGGAAGGACTTCTGGAAAAATATCCTGATGACATTTCTGTACAGATCAGATTCAATTATTCTCCAGAAAGAGCTGATGAGAAATACACCAAATTACTTTCAGCTTTTAATTATCTATACCATAATAAACCTCAAAAAGACTTCCTGAAGGCAGTTGAAAATTGGTTTGAAAACAAAGATGAAAATAAGATCGTAGCTCTATCAGGGTCTACAGCAACTGAAGATCTTACAGCATTTGTTGAAATGACAAAAGACAATAGTAATAAAGGGTTGAACTTTACTCCTATTTTTATCTTGAACGGACATCAGTTTCCTGATAAGTACGACCGTGATGATATCTGGTTTTTTGTTGATGAATTAATGGAAGATGAAGACTTACAATAAGAAATTGTACTCGAATTAAAAAAATCACTATATTAGGAAAAAATATAAGCGGACTCCGAAAAGCTGTAAAAGAGTAGGAAAAAAGCCAAACTTATAACCTATGAAAAATTTAAAAAGAATATCAAGAGAAAGTTTAAAATCTATAAAAGGAGGACTTAGAATGTGTCCGCTTGATGGGGAATGCGGTGGAGACCAGTGCTGTGCCAACGGGGTTTGCAGACCTATTGCCGGAGCAGGACCCAATACCTATTATTGCACACCACCTACAATGATTGATTTTACTCCATTATAGATTTACACCTTTAATATTAAATTAAACTCAATATTATAAGCTTCTTCATAGGCATGTAAGAAGAGTTTAAAAAGGTACTATATTAGCTAACGATCATTTTAAGTAACAATGAATAAAGTAAAAATGTCGTCATATCTTGGCGACATTTTATAATGAGAATAAATTTTGAAGAAATTTCCCTTTTATAAACAGCCGGATGCTAAAGACTGCGGCCCTACCTGCCTTAGAATTGTAAGTAAATATTACGGCAGAAGTATCTCTTTGCAACAGATCCGTACTCTTTCTGAAACTACACGTGAAGGAAGCAGCCTTTTAGGACTTAGCGACGCATCAGAAAACTTAGGATTCCGCTCTCTTGGAGTTCAGATCGATTTCAATACTCTTGCAGAAGAAGTACCTTTCCCATGCATTGTACACTGGAATAAAAACCACTTTGTTGTTGTTTATAAAATTGATAAAAACAATAAGGTTTATATTTCAGATCCCAGCTATGGGCTGATCACCTATAACCGTGAAGAATTTATTAAATTATGGATCGGGGAAAATGCCAACGAAAATACAGAAGAAGGCATTGCCCTTATTCTGGAAACAACTCCCGCATTTTTTCAAACGGAATATGACACTGAGGAAAGTAAAGCCAGCTTTTCTTTCCTTTCCAAATATCTGCTCAAATATAAGTCACTTGTTATTCAGCTTGCAGTAGGCCTTTTGGCAGGAAGTTTACTTTCACTTATTTTTCCGTTTCTTACTCAAAGTATTGTGGACGTAGGAATACAGAATCAGGATCTCAACTTTATTTATGTTGTTCTTCTTGCCCAGATTATGTTATTCTTAGGAAGAATGGGTATTGAAGTCATCCGAAGCTGGATCCTTCTCCACCTTTCGGCAAGGATCAATATTTCGATTATCTCAGATTTCTTTATCAAGCTGATGAAGCTTCCGATAAGCTTCTTTGATACAAGAATGACAGGAGATATTATGCAGAGGATCAATGACCACCATAGAATTGAACAGCTATTGACGAGTTCATCGCTAAACACCCTGTTTTCACTTGTTAATCTGGTTATTTTCAGTATTGTCCTCTTATTTTACGATTACAGACTGTTTATCGTCTATCTTGTTGGAGCAGCTTTGTATATAGGATGGATCAGCTTTTTCCTTAGTAAGAGAAAAGAACTGGATTATAAAAGATTCTCTCAGGTTTCTCAGGAACAGAGCAAGGTTATAGAATTAATTAACGGAATGCAGGAGATCAAAATGCATAATGCTGAAAAGCAGAAACGTTGGGACTGGGAGTTTCTGCAGGTAAAGCTATTCAAGATCAGAATAAAATCTCTGTCTCTGGAGCAATGGCAGTCTGTGGGAGGAAATTTTATCAACCAGATGAAAGATATTCTGGTTAGCTTCCTGTCTGCCAAATTAGTTTTAAGCGGTAATCTTACCCTGGGTATGATGCTTTCGGTACAGTATATCATTGGACAGCTGAATAGTCCTTTACTTCAACTTATCGATTTTATCAAACAGACCCAGGATGCCAAAATTTCCCTTGAAAGATTGGGTGAGATCCATGATAAGGAAGATGAAGAGGACAAAAATGAACAGTATGCTATGGAAATTCCGCAGAAAGACATTGATGTCAGTAATATTTCATTCAGATACATCGGTTCTGACGTTCCTGTATTTGAAGATCTCAGCCTTACGATACCTTATCAGAAAACTACGGCTATTGTAGGTGCCAGCGGAAGTGGGAAAACTACACTTTTAAAATTATTAATGAAGTTTTATGAGCCGAATTCTGGAGATATCAAACTTGGGAATACCCAGCTTAGAAATATTTCACCTAGATTTTGGAGGGATCATTGCGGAGTTGTAATGCAGGAAGGATACGTATTCAATGATACTATCGCTAATAATATTGCGGTAGGAGAAGATCATGTGGACAAACAGAAATTAAGAAGAGCTGTAGAAATTGCAAACATTAAGGAATTTATTGAAAGTCTGCCTTTAAGCTATAATACGAAGATAGGAAATGAAGGTGTGGGAGTCAGTGGTGGTCAGAAACAAAGACTTTTTATTGCCAGAGCGGTTTATAAATCACCGGAATTTATCTTTTTTGATGAAGCGACTTCTGCTTTGGACGCCAATAATGAAAAAGTGATCATGGAAAACCTTGAGCAGTTCTTTAAAGGTAAAACCGCTATCGTTATTGCTCACAGACTATCCACGGTAAAACATGCTGACAAAATCATAGTTCTGGATAAAGGCAAAGTAGTAGAGGAAGGTAACCATGCCGAACTGGTCTCTTTAAAAGGAGAATATTACAGACTGGTGAAGAATCAGCTGGAATTAGGAAATTAATCTGAACAAATTAAAACAAATCATAAAGCGAGATCCGAAAAGTTTACAGAGTAGGGGAAATTAGAATTAAATTACTATGAAAAATTTAAAAAAACTATCAAGGCAGGAATTAACTTCCATAAATGGAGGTGCAATAATTCCCGATAATTGCTGCGGCTCATGGTGCAATGGTAGCTGGGTACCATGCATAATCAAACATTTTGAATGTCCACCTGATTCGGATACTAATCCACCATCAGGGTACGACGGGAACTGCCCATTTGCTTAAATTACATTCCCCTTAAATGGGGAATTTTATCTTATAAACATGAAAGAAGACATCTTAGATAATATTGAACTACGCTCTGAAAGCGTTCAGGACATTCTTACCCAGCCTCCCCATTGGATGATACGCTGGGGGAACAGCGTTATATTAGTCATACTTCTGCTCATTCTTATGATGAGCTATATTATAAAGTATCCGGAATTTGTTTCCGCACCTGTAATTGTGACATCGCAAAATCCACCCGAGAAAATAGAAGCCAGAACCAGTTCGAAAATAGAGAAGATCTTTATCAAAGATCATCAGGAAGTTAAAAAAAACGATGTCCTGATGGTCATGCAATCTACTGCCAATTATAAAGATGTTTTGGAACTAAAAAAACTAGTAGATTCTATCTCTCCTCAGCAACTGCAAAATTTTCCAATTGCAATGACTTCAAGATTTAAACTTGGGGAACTCCAGGGCGATTACAACAGTTTTGCAAAAGCATTTCAAGATGAAGAACTTTTCACAAGGCTTCAGCCATATGCACCGGAAAATATAGCCGCCAATCAAAGTATCTCAGAATACAGAGTAAGGATTGCTACCCTAAGACAGCAGAAAAGTCTGGAAATGGCTAAATATGAATTGTCAAAGAAAAGCTACCAAAGATCTCAGGAACTTTTCAACCAAGGAGTAATTGCTTCTGTAGAACTTGAGAATGAAAAAATAAAATTTCTTCAGGCTCAACAAAATCTTGAAAACCTTAATATTTCCATATCTCAGATGGATGAAGGGATTTCCAATTTGAATAAAACAAAAAGCGGAACTGCTATCAACACAGAAAAAGATAAAATCACTTATTCTTCACAGACTTTACAGCTTTTTGAGCAGCTTCGTAAATCTTTAAAGCAATGGGAACAAAATTATCTTGTGATTTCTTCTACAGATGGTATGGCAAGTTTTCAGCAGTTTTTTGGCGAAAACCAATTTGTAAAAACAGCTGAACCTATTCTTTCTATACTTCCTACAAATAAAGAAAAACTGGTAGGCAGAATGTCTGTTCCAACCATCAATTCAGGAAAGGTAACCACAGGACAGAAAGTTCTGATCAAACTAGACAACTACCGTTTCCAGGAATATGGTATTGTAGAAGGAAAAGTACAGAATATTTCACTTATTCCGGATGATAAAGGAAATTATTATGTAGATATAACTCTTCCAAAAGGATTAAAGACGAGCTATAATAAACAACTTACATTTGACAAAGAACTTAGAGGAAATGCAGAGATCGTAACACAGGACCTGCGGCTTATTGAAAGATTCTTTTACCAGATCAGAAAATTACTGGGGTATCAAAGTTAGTGACTCCATCAAACATATTAAAACCGCAGCTTTTGAAGTCTGCGGTTTTCTTTTATAATCAAAATGTCTTTAATATATTATAGCTGGTGTTACAAGCGGATTATAATACCAGCTTCTCGGATGATCATAGCTACTTAACCAAGGACTTCCCATTTGTGAATTAACCGTACAGTATTGTACATAATTACTTCAGGCATTTTCAATCTGGTTTTTCAGATCCGGCAGTCTTTAAAGTCTTTTTCTGCCTGATAAGCATAGGTATCAAATTTTGTCATGGTTTTAGTTTTAAAGTATAGCCTTTTAAAAAATCGAGTAATTATGATAAATTACATTCTCTATGAGCACAAAAAGTGCAGTGAGGATTTCGTTTCAAAAAGCATCAATTTCGACCTATATTTATACTGATGCTTATATGAAAATAAATTATCATACTCAAAGCTAGATATTATCCTTTGATATTCTTTATGTATTTCTACGCAATTTTATTTTTCAAAGTTTATACCTATGCTATAAATCTATTAATACTGCAAAACAGAATGATTAAAACTCTTTTAATCGGAATAAATTAATACACCTTCGATAAAAAGATTTGATAAAGAATATGGATAGATCATTCTGTTAAAAATTTAATTGAAATAATAAATCACGTAAACTTATCACAAGAAGCTTTCAACTGAGCAATTTAAAATTGTTTATGGAGTATACTTAAAATAGAAAAAGGGAAAGCAATATATACTGCTTTCCCTTTTATTGTAGCGAAGACGGGAATTGAACCCGTGACCTCAGGGTTATGAATCCTGCGCTCTAACCAACTGAGCTACCTCGCCGTTTTGGTGGTGCAAATATAGAAAATATTTGTTTACCACCAAAATTATTTTAACTTAAAATATTCCAAAACATCGCCTACATGGTCTGGTTTATTGATAATCTTATTGTTAGCATCTAAAATAAAATACGTCGGTGTTGCATGAACATTGTATGTATCTACATAAGAACTGTTCCATCCCCTTAATTCGGAATCATTGATCCAAGGAAATGCAGCGATCTTCTGGGTATAGGAGTTTTTATCTGTATCTAAAGAAAGCCCGACGATCTGGATATTTTTCGATTTCAGGTCATTATATTTGGCCAAAAGCTGGGGAAGTTCACTTTCGCAATGAGAACACGTAGATGACCAGAAAATAATGATTTTTTTATCAGCTTTCACATCATAAAGTGACTTTGCGGATGTATTGTCTGGTGATTGGAATTTAACGTTAGGGAATGAGGCGCCCATTTCAACATTAGCATTGGACTTTAAAGTAGTCGCCAATCTATCAGTAATAGTGCATTTAAGATTTCTAGCAAGGTTTAAATACTTGGTCTTAAATTCATCCATATCATAGGCATCAAAAATATCGATAAGCTCAGATAAAACGGTTTGTCCTCTTGGAGTTTCAACCTTTAGCCTGTCTAAAAGCGTATCTACTGATCCTGTCACATTGGTATTCCCCCCGGAATTAAGGTAAGACACCAAAACAGGTCTCAACAGAGATGAGGATTCCAACATATCATTAGATTTATCAAGGAAATTGACAATATCTTCCTGAGTTACTTTTTTAGCCGGATCTGTAGAGTTCGACACAAACTTATTATAATTGGCATTGTAATAAGAAATGAAAGGATGCTTGGATGCATCAATAGTACTGCTTGTACCTGACAGCCTGTCTATTTCAGTTTTCAGCGCTTTTCCGAACTCGGTGTTATCTTTATAATATTCTTTGATTTGTGCAAGAGCAGGGAGAATAAGCTCTTTTTTCTGAGAACCCTCCTGTTGCTTGCTCATAAGATCATTGACCTCGTCAAGGTATATAACATCTTTGACCTTATTATTCTGGACATCCAGCTTTATACTGACGTTTTTATTCTCCGAGATAAAGCTCACTGCATTATTTGAAGCAGGAAAATATACTTTCATCATGCCCATATAGTTATTTGGGTATTTGAAAGTCCATGTATTATTCTTGCTCTGCTCTTTGGTAACAATAATGTCCTTAGAACCGCTTAATGTATATAGAATGGCATCCTGATCTTTAAATTCGGCAGGAGTCTGAACTGTAACCGTAAACTGTGCCTGCAGAGAAAATGCAGATAATACTGCAGATAATATATATATCTTTTTCATAGAGTAAAAATAAAAAAACTCTCCGATTAATCAGAGAGTTTAATATTATTTTAATAAATTTTTAGGCTTTTATACTCTTATATTTTCTTGTATAGAATATAATGAATACCACAGCAACTATAGCTAATGCATATACATACATATCTATGGGTGATGCGGGAGTAGGAGCTCCTGGACCTCCACCTCCAATACCACTTTTTGAAGTAGAATTAGGAGCGGGAGGGAATTCTTCCGCGTATGCAAATGATATCACAAAAAGAAAAAGACTCGATACTAGTTTATTGATAGTTTTCATATTAATATTTTAAGATTTTAGTGTTAACAATTACTCCTTTATCAGAAACCACTTTTACAACGTAAGAACTCTTAACTGAACCCTCAAGTTCAATTACGAAATCCCTTGATGCATCTATTGCTTTCTTAGAGATAATAAGTTTACCACTCATATCATAAACTTCGATATCTGCTTTTTTCCAACTTGGATCAAACCTTACTATATAATTGCTTACTGCAGGGTTATATACAACCATTGTTTTTGAGAATGACTTAGTCTCATTAGCTGTTGCAAGTACAGTTTTATCCGGTTCTCCATAGTATAAGTTATAAGACTGTGAATTTACTGGAATAATACCTCCTTGTTTTGCTTGTTCTACACTACCATTAGAAGATTTGTAATAAAATCCTTTTCCGGAAGATAACTGATGTGTTCCAGAAGGAATCATCTCAGCATTTTCTCTGATTTCAAACTTATAAGAAACTATTTTCTGACCTGCAGTATTGTAATCAAAGTTATACATCAGAACATTTTTTCCTGAGAAGTTATTTTCATTAGCTTCATTAATGTATAATTGATATTGTGCAGTGTAATTAGGATCTTCTCCTCCGTTTAGAGCTTCTTCATAAGTAACAATCTTATTACCTGAATCTGTAGATGCCTGTACGGTAGTAGCAGTAGAAATCTGGTGCCCGGTAGTAGCATGTGGAGAAACTACATAATAAACTCTCGATACTTCTTTACCACTAGCATCTAAACCAATTACTCCTAATTGTTTTATCGTTCCGGTCGTAGTATTATTAGTATTAGTGACAGTTTTGTTAGCAGTAACGCTATAATCCGTACCGTCTACTCTGGCAGTATTATTAAACCTTCTAAGTGTATTAAAATTTAAAGTTTGGGGAGTATTATCCCTTAATTTCATAATAAAAACACCCATTGGTTTTACCATCAGATTATTGATATCTCCTACAGGTATGTGACTTGCCTGGTCAAATGTCATAACGAGAGGATTGGTAAATGAACTCCCACTACTTGTATACTGTACGGTTCCAGGTGAGTATTGGACAGCCCATATGTTGCTGATCGCATTACCATCACCAACTCCGCTTTCAGCGTATCCAATTTTTGATAAATCCAGGTTTGTTAAAAACGGGTTTCCAAATTCATAAATGTTTTTCCCGTAAGAACCTGCCCAAGGGCTGGTGGTTTGCTCAAAATCATCATACAGATACGTATTATACTTCTCAGTATACGAGTTTAGAGCATTACCATTTGGTCCAAAATTAATGCCGTTACCAGCATTCACTAAGTTAGCTGTTGTTAAAGTGGAAAAAGGTTTACCATTAACGGTATACACCCCACTCGCTGCAGGAGGATTACTAAGATCTAAATTATTATTATTTGATCCCATCATGTAATAACCATATGGCACCGTAGTCGTTGATGCAATAGGTTTTGTATCACTTACAACAGTGGCATTATTCCACATTAAAATTTCATTCTTGGAGTATCTCGTCCCAGTGAAAGTTTTATTAAGTTCAGGAGAAAGAGACGATAGTACTTTATCACTGAAAGGCAAAGCTATCTGCTGATAAAAATTACCATCACCATGCTTTGCATTTCTGTACTCTTTACTTACAACACCTGTGATATTGGACTGGGATAATCCATCGACGTATAGTTGACCATACGTTGAAGTTGCATAAGTAGCAGGGGTATTTAGTCTTAAAACAATATTTCCGCCATCGGTCTTATCAGCACCACTGGCATCAATTGTCTTAAAACTATCTGTAGCAGATCCTACAACCATAATATTTCCATGTACATCCAAAAGGCCATTGCCCTTGGTTTGTACACCTCCACCACTATAAACTAGGGTGCCTTCGCTTACATACATATTAGCATTAGTGTCAACGTGACATAGTACCTGCGCCTGAACAGAGTAACTAATTGCTAAAAGACCTATAGCAAATAAACTTTTTCTCATTGTATAAAGTATTTGTGTGTGTTAATACAATCTTCACCCGCAAAGGTAAGATTTTTTTTCGTAGAAAAAAATATATTTTATTTATTAACAAAAATATTATCCTCTGTTAATATGATTTCTTTCTCTTCGCCTATTGAAAACATATAGTCTTCTAAAACTTTTTCTGTTGTACCTCTTAAACCTCTGGCTCCCAAACCTTTTTCCATGGTTTCTTCTACAATTTTCTCAATGGCTCCGTCTGTAAATACCAAATTGGCGCCATCCATTTTGAAGAGTTCCACGAACTGATTGATGATGGAATTCTTCGGTTCTTTCATGATCCTTACCATCGTTTCTTTGGTCAGTTTATCAAGGTAAGTAATGATTGGAAATCTTCCTAAAAGTTCAGGAATTAATCCGAAAGTACGAAGATCTATTGCATTAATATGGGTAAGGATATATTCGTCTTCATCCATTTTATTGAGCTTATCAGAACTGAATCCGATGGCCTGTTTGTTCATTCTCCTTTCAATGATCTCCTTAATTCCGTCAAAAGCACCTCCTGCAATGAAAAGAATATTCTGGGTATTGACCTGAATATATTTCTGATCCGGATGTTTTCTTCCTCCCTGAGGCGGAACGTTTACGATACTTCCTTCCAGAAGTTTCAGCAATCCCTGCTGTACTCCTTCTCCGGAAACATCTCTTGTAAGGCTCGGGTTGTCTGATTTTCTTGCAATCTTGTCGATCTCGTCAATGAAAACAATTCCTTTTTCCGCTTTTTCTACATCATAATCCGCTACCATGAGAAGTCTTGAAAGGATACTTTCTACATCTTCCCCTACATAACCTGCTTCCGTTAAAATTGTAGCATCTACAATACAGAAAGGAACATTAAGCTCTCTTGCAATGGTTTTTGCCAGAAGGGTTTTTCCGGTACCGGTTTCACCTATCATGATGATATTTGATTTCTCAAGCTCTACCTCCCTGTTTTCGTCCTTGGCGTGAAGGAGTCTTTTATAATGGTTGTATACTGCTATTGAAAGTTGTTTCTTGGCTTGGTCCTGACCAATAACATATTGGTTAAGGAATTCTTTGATCTCTTTCGGTTTCTTAAGTTCGTCTATATTTTCTGCAGGAGAAGAATTTCCTGGTTTAGAAACACTGTCTTTTACAATGACATGTGCCTGTTCGATACAGTTTTCGCAGATAAAGCCGTTCTGCCCGGAAATAAGCATCTGTACTTCATTTCTTTTTCTGCCGCAGAAAGAACATTGGTTTGAGTTCATACTATATATATGTATATGTGAAAGAAAATCGTAAAAAATTTCTTTTTTACGATTTTATATTTTTTAAGAATTAATAATTGAGTTTTGAATCTCTTTGTATTCTTCGTCCGTTAATTTTAATCTCTCATTTCTGAAGTTCATATCTTCCATCTTGCTCAAGGGAATGAGGTGGATGTGGGCATGGGGAACTTCAAGCCCTACTACAGCTACCCCTACTCTTATACAGGGAACTGCATTCTTGACCTTTTTGGCGACATCTTGTGCAAAAGCCCAAAGATTTTTGTATTCTTCGCTTTCCAGATCAAAGATCAGATCTACTTCTTTTTTGGGAACTACCAGCGTATGACCTTTCACCAATGGCATTGCGTCCAAGAATGCTATAAAATTATCGTCTTCAGCAATTTTGTATGAGGGAATTTCGCCGTTGATGATCTTTGTGAATATACTGCTCATATTATTAGAAGTTAGATGTTGTATATAAGATTAAAGAGTGATTTCCAATACCTCGAAAGACAGTTTGTTTCCGTTTGGCAATGTAATATCGGCAGTTTCGCCTATTACTTTCCCTAGTAATCCTTTTGCAATCGGTGTATTTACAGAAATTCTGCCTGTCTTAAGGTCGCTTTCATTATCCGGCACCAGTGTAAACACCTGTTCCTGATTAGTCGCATTATTTTTAAGTCTTACCGTGGTAAGGATAGATACTTTTGAAGTATCTAACTGAGTCTCGTCTATGATCTTAGAAGTTGAAATAATATCTTTAAGCTTGGAAATTCTCATTTCAAGCATACCTTGAGCTTCTTTAGCCGCATCGTATTCTGCGTTTTCAGATAAATCTCCTTTATCTCTTGCTTCTGCAATCTGTTGGGTGATTTTTGGTCTTTCTACAGTTTCTAACTGTTCCAGCTCAGCTTTCATTTTCTCTTGTCCCACCTTTGTTACATAGCTTGCCATAATTTTCAAAATTTAGGTTTGGTATAAAAAAATAATCCGACATTTGCCGGACAATGTATTACGTGTTATATCGTTTAACTTTTACAAATATATAAAAATTTAAATTGAAATGAAAAAAACTTTCTCAATACTATCTATTTTAACGCTACTGATTTTCAGTAATTTAACCGTAATCTCATGCGGAAGCAGAGAAGATACCGTCAGCTGCTTTCCGAACAATCCTATCAATGTCACTTTAAATCTGAACTTCCCCGCATACAACGCAATTACATATGACGGAGGCTGGATTTACGTAAACGAGCAACAATCTGGAACAAGGGGCCTGATCGTGGTACGTGTAGGAGATTCTTTCAAAGTATATGACAGGAACGCCCCACACATCTGCCCTGATGCCAATACCACTCTGGAAGTGAAAGATAATATCAGTGTTTTGTGTCCTAAGGACAATACCAGATGGATATTGAGATCCGGCCAGCCTGAAACGGGAGCTAAAACTTCTCTTCCGCCTAAAACTTATCCTTATAATTATGATCCTGCTACCAGAATTTTAAATATTTATTTCTAAAAAAAATGAAAATCGTTATACAGAGAGTTTCCGAGGCAAGTGTAAAAGTAGACGGAAAAATTGTAGGAGAAATAGGTAAAGGGTTAATGCTTCTGACAGGAATTGATGAGAATGATGAAAAGTCTGATGCAGACTGGCTTGTTCAGAAGATTTTAAATCTCAGGATTTTTGGTGATGAAGATGACAAACTTAACCTTTCTGTAAAAGATATTTCAGGTGAGATTCTTTGTATCAGCCAGTTTACCTTGATCGCAGATTATAAAAAAGGCAACCGCCCTTCTTTCATCAAAGCAGCAAAACCAGATCTGGCAGTTCCTCTTTTTGATTATTTTAAAGAGGAAATAGCGAAATCCGGATTAAAAACAGAAAGCGGTATTTTCGGGGCAGATATGAAAGTTTCCTTAATCAATGATGGCCCGGTAACAATTGTTATGGATTCAATCACAAAAATCTAGGATCTGCAAAATTATTTATTGAAGAATTCAAAGTCTTTCAGACTGGCGTATCCGCAGGATCATGTTTAAGCTGAATATATCAACTAAAGATCTTTATTGATTAAAAGACATTTTAGATACAAAAGGTCCAGTTTCAGCGGATGAAGATCAATATTTTGCAGTGCTCACCTGGACAGTATATCATCATCATCAATGAAGGTCAACGCAGAGTGATTGAGAAATTCACAAAGTTAGAACTTAATAAAAAACGTCTTTCAGTTATTTGAAAGACGTTCTTATACAATTTGTTGATAAACTAGTTTGCAGGTACACTGTTAAAATTAAGTGCAATTTTAAGGTTCATATCCGAAGTGGTCTGATTTTTCAGTTCATAAACAGTCCTTACGGTAAGTCCTGAACTTTTTACCACCTCATCCAGATATCCGGTATCATTCAGATCCAGATTTAAGCTGGAAGAGTCTGTAGTTATATTGGAACGTGATGCTACAAGCTTTTCACCAGTACCATTAGATGAAACATATACCTTTACAGATTTAACGGCACTTAAATTACCTCCCGATGGAGACACTACGGAAATTTTAGCATCAGAAATTCTGACATCTTTAATTTTAGCATTATTATTTCCTCCAAACCAGGTTTGCACATTGGTGGCGGTAGAAGTAGAAGAAACTTCTTTATCTGCAGGCACTCCGGTAGAGACCAAAACACTGGCGGTATAAGGGAATGTATTCTGAACAAGCGACTGTACGGTTCCACAGCTTACTACTACTGTTGCAACCGCCGCTGTCATTAAAAATATATTTTTCATAATTTAAACTTTAGGATTAGTTTGCAGAAATTATACCAAATCGATAAACTTAGTCTACACTTACATTAAAACTTCCTTTCGTATTTCCGGAAGCCATATTACTTTTACCGATAATAAGCCATACTTCGCCATTTCCTTTGGTTTCATAAGTAATTTCTCTTCCGAAAGGTCCGTCGTAGTCTCCATTGGGAAGCCTGATCTGGTTGAATCTGATATTAAAGTCTTTTTGATTGGTTGAGATTTTGGCTTTAATAGTCGGTTTGTCGTAATGGGTCAGTTTTAAAACGAGTTCCTGACCGTCTTTTGTAAATTCTTCTCCCAATGTGAAAGGGAGCTGGGATGCATCTGCTGTTCTTATGATCTGCCCCTCTTTTTCGCTTCTCATTACCCCTTTGCGCAGTACTTCTTTGGTGACGGGAGCATTGTTAATGATTGAATCTTTCTTTCTAAGAGCAGCAGAATCTGCTTTTACGGCAGAATCCGGCATTTCTGTAACCACAGCAGAATCCTTGCTTGGAGTTTCTGTTACGCTCGGTTCTTTTTTACATGAAATAATAATCAAAGGGATTAACAATAAGGATTTTTTCATAATAATTATTCTTTTAATGTTTCATAGTAAAGAATTTTTGAGAGAAAAGGCCTTGATCTTTTATCTTCCATTTTTTCTATGGCTCTTTTTTTAAGCTGGGGATCATTTTTGTCCTTTGCATACTGAAGTAATCCTCTTTCGTTAAAGTTGATCTGCTCGAGGTGATACTTCACAACAAAATCTTTACGTTTCATATTCTGGGAAGTAATAATTCCGCCCCAGTTGACATAACTGCAAGCCAAAATTGTTCCATAAAAATACCAGATCATCATATTGAACAGGAACGCATTTCTTTTTTTCCGTTGAATTTTAATAAAAGTAAGAGTCAGCCCAATAAGTGCTAACAACAAGAAAGCCATCACCCCCAGTCTTTTATAGGTAAACCCAAAACTTACGATATATTCATAGTTTTTTAATGCTGCAGAAATAACAAGAATGCCATTCAAAATGATCCAGATTTTAGTAAGAATTTTCATCAGCTTTGCTTTGGGATCAAAATTGAAACCGGATTTGAAGTAAAACATAATCACCAAAACTGCCATGATGATTGATATAATAACCGCATTTATTCTTTCGTGGGTTTCTTCCGAAAGCTGAACCGGAGTTTTTGCAACTTCATAAAACTGTTCATAATTGTAGGTGATAATAAAAAACATGAGCAAAATATTCAGGCAAATGAAAGAAATAACGCCGCTTGCCCTTTCTGAATTGAGATCAAGAAAGGAATAGGTTGACTTTGGAGTTTTAAATTGTTCTTCAAAATCATCATTAAGCAGACTATTATTTTTGTAAATGAATTTCTCAACAGCATAGTTCCAGTAATTGAATGCCACAAAAAAGCCCAGAACTGAGACACACAAAAGCTGCCACAAATTGATATCAAGCTCATAATCCTTGAAAAGGGAAGCAAAGTGATTACTTCCCACAGAATAGATTCCAAAAAACAGAGATATAAACACTAAAGGAATGATAATAAAGGCTAATGTTTTCTGCCATACCCCGGAAACATTTTTTTTAGGCAGCCATTTGTCAAAGCTGAAAAACCTGAAAATAAAGGTAAAACTGTTGATAGCAAAAACAGGAATCAGAAAAAGGATTTTAAGCTTCCGGTTCCTGGATCTGTAAGAAAAAAGAAGCAGGGAACTTACAACCGCCAGAAAAGAAGCAAAATCCCCGTACCAGATAAAAGCTAAACTTGACAGGATGCTTGTAACAAAAAGTATCAACAGAGTTTTTGTCTTGTTTTTCTCCGGAGTTTTGAACAGAGTCAGCAAGGCATAGATAATACCTAGGATCCCAAGATTCATGCCCATGTCCTGATCATAAAACAGGATAACAAACAAAGCGGTTGTAAGGAATATATAATGATGTGTTTTCATAATTTGATAATTAAGAGATTGAGAAATTTAAATATTCATGCGATAGACGATGAAAAGATAAAGCAGGGTAACAGGGATATTAAGCATAAGCAGCAGCGCGGAATTTCCGGAAGCTTTCCTATCTGAAACGTCAGTGAGAAATTCTAAAAGTTCATAGAGCAAAACAAGCAGATTGATCACTACTGCAGTGATTAGAAAATAAAAACCAGATATGATCAGAAAATCAGCTCTGCTTACAACGTAACTTATCAGAAGAAGTGTTCCGGCTAAGAACGAAACCAGAAAAGTATTTCTTCCAATTTTACTGTACTTCAGTTTTTTCATGATCTTTGATTAAAACAATACCTCTGTTTCTTTTTGCCGGATATAATCTTTAAGATGATCGAAATTCTGCCACAGCAGGCTTTCAAAATCCCATTGGTAGAAAGGTCTCATGCTCTGTCCTTTTCTATATGCTTTGATATACAATTTCATATATTCAGGCAGAATAACTGTTCCCAGTACTACTGCCGCAAGGAGATGGGCATTAAGTTTCCCGTTTCCGAGAAGGAGATACTGCATAGCGATCTCATCTTCAAACTGAGTCCCACATCCTGTGATCAGGTGATGTACATCGTGATTTTCCATTTTAGGGATCATAGAAAATCCGTGTTTTTTATAGAACTCACCCAGTTTTCTACCCAGAGAATCTTCCTGAAACTCCAACAGCTGTTTCTCATTGAACTGCCACTGTCTTTTTTTCTTTTTAAAATAGGTCCTGTAGAGTTTTTGCGTTTTATCGTAGATAAAAAGCAGAAATTGAACGCGCATTTTTTTCATAATGTATTATTAATTTAGATTAAGCCCTATAAAAGCATAAAGAACAGCCATGGGAATATTGATCATTAGCATACCGATGGCTTTTAGGCAAGCATTAAGTTTAGACTGATTGGCAATTCCATAAATCAATAGTCCTATGACGAGAAGCAAGTTGATAAAGGTTCCGAAAATTAAAAGCATATAACCTCCGATGGCAAAAGCACTATTTTTTGTTATTAAATAGCCGAAAAGGCAGATATTTCCAAGGACAAAGAAGAGTCCGAAAAGATATTTTCCAAAATTTATAATTTCATGATCTTTCATAAATATAATATTTAGCTTGTGTTAAAGTAAAAGGAGTGATTTCAAGACGTACCCATCATACATTCAAAGAATGTCCATGACGCAATTGTGGTAAAGCATTTTTCAGAAATTCTGCATTATTTGAAGTGGTAATCAGTGTTTAACTTCCAGCGAATTGGCTTCCGAAAATCCCAACTGCCAATTCGATCCAGATCAATGCAAGAACGATCAATACGAAAACGCAGATCAAGATTCTATGACTTTGTTTTTTGATTTTGCTTCTCACTAAATTGATTAGAAATGCAGTGCTAAAGAGTAAAATCCCTGCGATTAGAAAATCTGAAGCGGACCAATTAATCTCCTTAGAAATTATGTTCCCCATCAATGGAATACACAGCAGAACCAATGGAAGAGCATAAATTGTGAGTGTTTTTTGTTTTTGTGTCATCATTTTATTCAATTTTAATATTATAAAGTACTTTGTAATTCAAAGTAAATTTTCAAAAAAATATCCCTTTTATCTTCCCAATAATTTTTCAAGTCCATCTAAATGTTCATTAAAAGCAGTTCTCCCGTTCTGTGTCACACGGTAAGAAGTTTTTGGCTTCTTTCCTACAAATTCTTTTTTCACTTCAATATAGCCGGCTTTTTCTAAAGCGTTGCTATGGCTTGCCAGGTTACCGTCTGTAATATCCAAAAGCGACTTCATTTCAGAAAAATCAACCCAGTCGTTGACCATAAGAACGGACATGATACCCAATCTTACACGGCTTTCGAATTCTTTGTTGAGTTGATTTATTTTAATCATAATGAGGAAATGAATACAGGTTACTTAAAAGGCTACCTTACAATCCTGCAAATTTAATCTTTATTTATATTTTTTATGCATGATCAGCCCATACACGATATGTAAAACACCAAATCCAATCGCCCAAAAAACAAGTCCCCAGCCTAGAAAAAACAGAGAAACCAGCCCCAGAACAATTTGACAATACCCTAAGTATTTGATATCCGTCAAAGTATATCTTTCAGCACTTACGAGGGCTATTCCATAAAATATCAACGTAGCCGGAGCAATCCATACAAAAAGGTGATGGAAAAGAAGAGCAAGGCAGAAAATTCCGCCCGTTACCAAAGGGACAGCGAAAGTTGCAAGCAGACGCTTGGTTGTGGCATCCCAGATCTTCAGGCCTTTCTTTTTGCTTTTATTGGCCGTGAAAAAATATCCACTGAGTACAGCTGTAAGTAAAATGATAGTTCCAATAAGCACAATTTCCTTAATTAATGCAGGACCGAAAAAATTCCTGTTCCCATCAAAATAATCAATTCCCTCACGCTGGAAAACAAAATACACATAGCCTGCACCAATCAGTGCAGCCAGCCCGGCAAAAACTCCTGACAGTCCGCTCAATGAAATAAATCTGGAAGACCGTTCCATCATGGAACGGATATGGGATAAGTCTTCGTGATAATTTTTAGAATCCATAAAAAGAACTTTGAATTACAAAGTTATAATTTATTTTTAATCTGCAAAATATTTTTTAAAATTTTTGATCAAGCAGCTGGTGTTTTTTTATTAACTTTAAGGATATATGATAGTTAAAACTTTAATTAACTTATTATGACAAAACTAATTGACTATTCTCAAATATTCCTCCAAGAAAACATTCCATTGAATGAGGAAGAGATCAACAAGATAGCCGACCATAAAAAAGACTTTTTCAAAGATTTTTCAGGTGCAGTCATTGCTGTTATTATTATCGTAATGCTTATGGCCGCTTTCTTCCTACAAAATGAATTCAAAAATTTCAAATACTATCATTATATTTTATTTTTTGGTGGTGCGGTCGCGTTATATTTATTTTTCGCCCTAGTTCATTGGCTTTTATATCAATATTTTAAGGGAAGATGGAAAAAAGATCTCGAAAATGGAAAAAACAGGTTGAGTAGTATGGTTATTTCCCGGCACAAAACTGAAAATGATGAATACATGATGACCTTTGCCGGACGGCACAAAGGTGAAAAAATAATGCTTCCTGTTGAAAAAACTGTTTATTATCAATATGAATTAGGAACAAAAGTGATGGTAACTTATCTGAAGTACAGTAAGGAAATTCTTTCTCTTGATAAGCTATGAAACTAATTGTTTGGGAATAAAAAAAAGAACCCTGCATAAAACAGGATTCTCATAAAAATATATTAAAAATTGAATGTTACAATGGGTTTTGAACAATGAGTGGATTGGCATTGATTTCATTTCTTGGAATAAGGAATTCCCAGCGTGGATCGGTATTCGGAACGGTCATCAGATTATTCGTAACCACAGACGAATGATTGGCACCAGTTCTGTCCAGCCCCTGATTTAGTCTTTTCAGGTCTAAGAGTCTAAATCCTTCACCCCATAATTCGAGCCTTCTGCTGTTAAGAATTTCATTGATATAGGCAGTCCCTGTCGTGCTGGCTCCGGCATAGCCAATATTTCTGTTTTTAGCGAGTAGGTTAAATACGGTCTTTGAGTCTGTTTCATTTCCTAATCTGGCTAAAGCTTCCGCCTCTATAAGATACATTTCTGCAGCACGCATATAAGGAAGATCTACTCTACTGTCTGCAAAACTGGCAGAAAGAAACTTTTGGCTGGTATATGCAAATTTAGAATAAGTAGAAGGCAAAGCCAGAGAAGTATGTGCTCCCGAAGGATCAAAGTTTTTAGTTCTCACATCTGTCGTAGGAAACATCAGAAATAATTTACTGTTAATCGCTTTTGGTGCCTGACGTATATTGGTGGAATTAAAATTTCTTGACATATACGCTCCGAAATTCGAGAATGTTTCGCCCTGATCTGCAATGATAGTAGCACCCCAGATCCATTCGCTGTTTCCTGCCAGATTATTAAATCCGGCTGTATAAGCTGTATTATCCATCAGAGGATAATCAGTTCTGGCTAATTTAGCAGATGCAGCGGCAACAGCATAATTCCCCTGTGTAAGAGCAATCCTGGCTCTCAATCCAAGAATCACCTTATCATCAAAATGAGACTTTGTTAGTCTTTTACTTCCGGCAAGTCTTGTGGAAGCTTCATTAAGATCATTATTGATTTGTGTATAAACATCTTCAACGGTATTTCTTGCCAGAGGAATTTCGTTAGCCTCCAGTCTGATAGGAACTCCAAGCTGACTGTTCACAGTACCCGGAACATATCTTTTACCATAAATCTGAACCAGCATATAATAACAGAATGCTCTGAATGCATGAGCTTCACCAATTGCGAGCTTTACCGTATTGGCATCTGCAGCATTAGCAACTGGAACTGAAGGTCCGTTGGCAATCACTAAATTGGCATTTCTGATAAGGGCATAATAAAACTGGTACGGATAAAAAACATACAAACTGCTTTCATTCACCTGATCCTGCCATCTGACGGTTGAAATATACCAGCCATTCCCTGTAGAAGGAAACACAAGATCTTCCCCTATAGCATCCATCATAATCATGATACCTCCCTGACCGTTCTGCCCCTGGCTATCATTCTGCCTGTAATACATGTCCCTATGCATTCCATTAATAACCGCCATAAGATTAGTAGCACTTGCGTAGGCAGCGTCCTCAGAGACAGCAGTGGTGGGATCTGTTTCAAGGTAATCACTTTTACATGAAAATAGTACAGTAAAGACCGAAAAAATAACAGCCCATTTTACATATTGTTTTTTTATATTTTTCATAATTAAAATTTTAAAATGATATATTAAATCCAATGGTAACTATTCTGGCTGGAGTATATCTATTAGATGTAGTTCCGTTGAAAGCTTGAGCTGGTTCCAGACCTTTTCTTGCTGTTTTACTCCATAAATTTTCACCGGACACAAGGA
Organism: Chryseobacterium sp. W4I1; assembly: GCF_030816115.1. NCBI lineage: Bacteria > Pseudomonadati > Bacteroidota > Flavobacteriia > Flavobacteriales > Weeksellaceae > Chryseobacterium > Chryseobacterium sp. W4I1. The sequence continues at coordinate 4,556,757 of NZ_JAUSXQ010000001.1, read as the reverse complement.
TCTTCAATCCTGATATTCCAAGCTGAGATAAAGTTTCAGGACTGAAACTATAGCTCAAGGCAGCCTGTCTAAAAGTGATAAAATCAGAACTTACCAACCATCTTGAAGAAGCTGCATTTGAACTGGTGTAAGTAGATGAATTCAACGCAGGGGTATCGGTAATCTGTCCTGGAGTAGTCCATCTGTTTAAAATATCAGTACTTAACGCTCCTCCCTGAGAATAGCTTGACATTAATGTTGCATAATTAGTATCATATGTTTTGCCTCCTAACTGGTAGGTAAACATTGCTGACAGTGCCCATTGTTTATAGGTAATTGCAGTTCCAAAACTCCCAAATAAATTTGGAATTGCGGTACCTGAATAGTCATACTTCGCTTTATTAAAGTTGGTTGTAACAAGAGTTCCATTAACTGTTCTAATATCAGAGGCCGTTGTACCTGCATAATCGTCGGATACCAAAAATAATGGTGCACCATCTGCAGGATCAACACCGTACCACTGTCTCAACCAGTAATCATATACAGAATGTCCCACCGAAATTTTTTTGCTTCCGTTAATAATTTCTTTTATTCCGTTAGAAAGCTCTGTAACCTCATTCTTTAATGTTGAAGCATTTGCATTGATATTCCATGTAAAGTTTTCATTTTTAATAACATCAGCATTAATACTGAACTCAAATCCCCGATTGTACATGGTCCCTACATTTCTACTGATATTATTGTTTGGAACACCAGAAGAAACCGGAAGAGGTACAGGGAAAATTAAATCTTCTGTAACTCTATTATAGTACTCTACAGAACCTGAAATTCTGTTATTAAAAAATCCAAAATCAACTCCAACATCAGTCTGCTTATTGGTTTCCCATGTAATTGTAGGATCCGCTAAGAATCCAAACAGAATTCCAGGTTCCTGAGCATTATTATAGCCTAGACTATAAGTACTTTTGTACATGTAGTAACTGTCTGTTCTGTCATTTCCTACTTCTCCGTAAGAACCACGAAGTTTTAAATCACTGATCAGATTAGAATCTTTTAAAAATTCTTCTCCTTTAATTCTCCACCCTGCCCCAACAGACCAAAAAGAATCCCACCTTACATCTTTACTAAATCTGGATGAACCGTCCCAACGGATAGATCCGGAAAGCATATATTTAGAATTATAGTCATAATTCAGTCTAGAAAAAACTCCCTCTTTCCTGTAATTGTCTGTTTGAGAAGTAAGCGTTGATGGTGTTACAAAGTTGATCAGCTCATCATTATCATCTACAACCTGTCCTTTTTTATAGCCATATAGATATTCATAAGTGAACTTATAATTTTCATGTCCTAATAAATACTCAAAATTATGGTTACCGAATTTTCTTTTGTAGTTTAAGAGCTGGTTCCAGGTTAATGTCTGCTCAGAAAAACTTATTTTCTCTGCTGCTCCAGCAGGTGCTGAATCACCAATGATTCTGTTTCCATATGTGCTTCGTCGGTTATTTCTTATATCATACCCAACATTAGTGGATAATGTAAGATAAGGGTCAACCTTGATTTCGGCATATGCCCTTGAAATAATATAATAGTTTTTTGAAATATCTTTATTGAGAAGAGTCTCTTGGATCACATTTCTTCCTGCAGCTGCGTCAGCTCCTCTTAAACTTCCCGGATCGTATATCACATTTCCGGCACCATCATAAAGAGTAGCAAATGTATTGAGATCATGAGCATAAGGGCTATAAATAGGCCCCATTGTTCTTGTCCACCTGTATGGATTGATGTAGGACGAATTATTATCTACCCCATCAACAGAATTGTTTCCATTGGAAGAAACACCACTGATACTTGTCCCAAGTTTAAGCCAGCTTTTAACCTGAGAATCAACTTTCAACCTAGCTGTAAATCTTTCAAAATCAGACTTTATAAGATATCCCGTTTCGTTTGTATATCCTACAGAAGTAAAATAAGAGGTTGTATTGCTCCCTCCACTATAGTTGAGTTCATAATTCTGCCTGAAACCTGTATTAATTAAAGGCCCCTGCCAATCTAAATCTGTATATTTCAGTTTAGCGTTTGGATTTAACACCCCATCAATAACTAATTGATGAGGATCAACGTCAAATACATTTGTTTTTAGAACCCCTGGTCCAAATGCCGTGTTTCCAGAAACCAAAACTATAGAAGCATAATTATTAGCAGCAGCGAGCCCTAATGCCGGGTTAGATGCAAATCTTCCATTTCTGATAGCTTCCCAGATAAGCGGATAGTATTGATGAACATTTACCCTATCATATTCAGGAATAGATCTTCCCACATATCCGGTACTCATGCCAAAATTAAAAGAATCTTTGCCCTTCCTTCCTGATTTAGTAGTGATAAGAATAACACCGTTAGCTGCAGCCGAACCATAAAGTGATGTGGAGGCAGCATCTTTTAAAATATTGAACGAAGCAATATCATTAGGATTAATTGCAGCAAGTGAGCCTGTATAAACTGTTCCATCTACTACATATAAAGGTGCTGTCGTAATGCCATAAGAGCCAATACCTCTGATCTGGATGCTGGGTGAACTGCCTGGCTGGCCGGTTCCTGTGCTTACCTTAACGCCGGCACTGGCACCGTCGATAGCCTGCCCAATACTTGAAATAGGACGGTCTGCAAATTGTTTTGCCTTTACTTCTGTATTAGAGCCTACTAATGTTTCTTTTTTTTGGCTACCATAGGCTACAACGATCACCTCATCTATTTTATGTTCTTCCTGAGTAGTGTCGCGTTTAGCTTTTTGAGCTGCAACAGTCTGTCCACCTGCAAAAAAGAGCACAGCTGTCAATAACGATAATTGTAATTTCATATTAACACATTTTAACAATAACGCAAATATATATTAATAAACGTTAAGATTTTATAAATTAAGTTAATTTAATTACAATTGTATAATTAATATAAATATTTAATGTCAAATAATAGATTAATTAATAATTTTAATAATAGTTCAATAAATACAAAACAAAAATTATAGAGTTTTTTAAATTTTAAATAAAAAAAACCGCTAAAACAATCAGCGGTTATATATGGATTAAAGAATCTGAAGTTTATTTCGCTCTCAGTCTTTGTTTAATGGATTCAATATTTTTCTTGGCAGAATCTTCAAGGATCAAACTGGCACTCATATGAATTCTTGCCGGCATCAGTTCACTGAAATGATCTGTTCCTTCCCAGGAAACTTTTTTGATCAATGCCAATGCTTCACTGCTTCTGGAAGCTAATGTCTGCATAAATTTGTCTAATCTGGAATCCATTTCTTCAATATTCTCTGATACAGAATGATAGATGTTATGCTGCTCTGCCCACTCTGCGGATCTGAAGTCTGCATCAATAGCCATTGCAGAGAACTGTGATTTCCCAATCTTTCTTTCCACATAAGGCCCGATCACGAATGGTCCGATTCCTAAATTGATCTCCGTAAGTGCTAAAGCAGAATCTTTTGTAGCAAAACAGTAATCTGCACCACAGGCAATTCCTACTCCTCCACCGGTTGTTTTTCCCTGAACTCTTACTACGACTATTTTACCGCAGTTTCTCATAGCATTCAGAACTTTTGCAAATCCACCGAAAAATTTCGTAGAGGCTTCAAGCTCTTCAATAGCTAAAAGCTCATCGAAACTTGCTCCTGCGCAGAACGCTTTTTCACCGTCACTTTTTACTAAAATAGCTTTTACTTCTTCTTTAGCACCCTCATCCAGGATGGTCTGAGCCAGTTTCTCTAAAATGATACCGGGAAGTGAATTGCTTTTTGGGGTTCCGAAAGTGATTTCGGCAATATTATTTTTAATTTCTGATGCTACGAATTCGTTCATTTTTATTTTTATTGGATTCTTACAAAAATACTAAATACCTCTGTTCCGGAGAAAATTACAAGGCATAAATTATCTATTAAAAAAATCCTAAAATATCTGTATCCTTTTTTATTGTAAATCCTTTGTCCATCAATGAAAGTAAATATACATTACGTAGAAATACGGACTCCTCAATTTGGTATTTTCTACTCTAGTACTGCCTTTCTATATATTGTTCCTTTGGCTTAATAAAAACTAACAATCACAGGCGGAATCTGAAAAGCCTTTAACAGAGTAAGAAAATTTAACAACTGAAAAACTATTATCATGGAAGAATACATGGCGACCGTACAATTATTTGCAGGAAATTTTGCACCTAAAAACTGGATGTTCTGCGATGGAAGATTATTAAGCATCGCTCAAAACTCAGCATTATTTTCATTATTGGGAACTACATATGGTGGCGACGGCGTTACTACTTTTGCCTTACCTAATTTGATTGGGCGCATGGCGTTAGGATCCGGGAATATGAATGCCAATAAATACTATCCTTTAGGTGTGGCAGCAGGAACAGATCAGAATACATTGCTTCAACAGAATCTACCGAGTATCGGAGCAGGATTTCAGTTAAAAGTTGCAAATGCAAACGCTACAGTAGCAGCCCCATCAGCTAACACTTCTATTGCTATTACTGGAAACCAGGTTGGAAGAGATTTCACAGCGGTACCAAGTTTCGTACAGGCAGATCCTGATACTGCAATCAATGCGAGATCTATCAGCTATACGGGACAAAATCTTCCGGTAAACAACATGCCGCCTTACTTAGGGCTTAATTATATCATTTGCGTAGCGGGAATTTATCCTTCACGTGACTAAAAAAAACAATCTATTTTAAAACCTAAATCATGAAAAGATCTATTTTTTTAACCATCTGTAGTCTGCTCATATCTTTATTTTCTTTTGGACAGACCAGTACGGAACAATTTGAAACTGAATCCAACGGGAGTCCAAGTTTCACAGATAACGGAGTGATTTTTAATATCATTTCCTATGTATCAACATTTGACATTCAGGCAAATTACCCGGGAACGGGCTGGAATGGGACAGCTAATGATAACAGGTATATTGATAATTCCGGTTCTGTTGCCACAGATGCTTCTTTTAGTATTAAGAGCACATCCAACTTATTTAAAGTCAATCGATTTTGGATATTTCTTTCTAATAATGCATTAAATCAAAATGTTGTCGGAAATCTTACCGTAACCGGAAAATTATCTGGAGTAACTAAATTTACTCAAACCAAGACGACAGGTTTTGTTACATCTCTTGGTGCAACCAATGGATATACTTTAATTGATTTAACAAATCTGAATGGGCAAAACTATTCGAACATTGTTATTGATGAACTTCGAATCACTTCAGGCGGAGCCTATACCTATGTAGGTGTGGATTCATTTACCTGGGTAAAAGATACAGGTATTGTATTGGCAACGAATGACGCTGCAACTCCACAAAAAAGAATGAGTATTTATCCTAATCCTACCAGCGGACCTCTTTCTATTACAACGGAAAGCCCTACCCAGGCTGAAATTTACAGCCAGGATGGTAAACTTCTGAAAAATATTGAAATGAAAAAAGGAGCCAATCAGACAGATATCTCGGAACTTCCGAATGGTGTTTACATCTTAAAGACATCGTCGGGATCTTCCAAAATTATCAAGAAATAAAATTTTCATAAGCGATTTTGTACGCAAAAAAAGATTCTAAATGCATAAATGAGAAATCCCTTGATTATTCAGGGGATTTTTTGTTTTTCAGTGCTAAAATATATTTGTCAATATAGAGCTGTTTTTCTTTTGTTTTGTATTGTTGGATATATCTTGGATGCTCAAGAACGGTCATTTTATCGAACAAATGAGCTTCTTTATTCAATGCCGAAATAAATACTGAATTCTTTTTGCCGAGAACAAAAACCTCTGAAGTATCGACCCCTAGACTGAGATGCTTTTTCAAGGAATCAATCATAAAATCTTTTACGGCCTCAAAGAGTTTTTTATCATCATAATAATTGGCGTTCAGCCAGCCTGTTTTTGTTTTTCTGACAATGGCCAGCGGAAATGGTGAATTGATGTAAATATCTTTGTAAAATTCTTCTGCACCACCATATTCGGCGATCATATCGTACATGAAAACCGAGGAAACTTCATGGGTCCGGGCTGACTGCATTTTAATCCCGCAGACAGCCTCCAGCCTTTTGGTATCGGTAAACGGAACACCCGTTACTCCTGCTCCATGCCGGCTGGGATTAATGCCGATGATGAATTTCCTCCGGTTCTGATCATTATAATATTTGTGATAAAATTCCTGCATGACAGTCATGGTTTCCGGATTGTCCAGATACGGGTTCAATGCCTGAAACGCTTCAGGAAGTTCCCCAGTATATTCTAGATTTTCATTAAACTGAATGACTTTATCCGCAAAAGTTTTATCCATATTAGTTTTTCAGAAAAATAAAATTTTCAGGTTGATCATCATCATCTTTATAATCTTCCTCGTCCCCTTCTTCACTTAAAACCAATTCAATATCAATAAATTGAATATATAAGCCACAAATTTCTCCGTTGGTATCATAAGCAAAGTAAACAGGATAGCCTCCGTCCCCAAAACCACTTGCAAACATTGGAATCTGATAATTGGTACCCGGAACAGTCCAATTGATCCAATCTCCGGCTTCTCTCTGATTGTTAGGATTGTCTTTATAGCTTTGTGCAAAAAGTCCGGAAAAATAATCATCGTAAATATTGTCGAAATCTTTTTCATCTACAAATTGGTCTACAAAAGGAAGTACTTCTGCATCAGTAATACAGCCTAAACCAGCATCCACTCCGAAACCAAAAAAATCGTCTTCCGTTATATCCTCCAACTCTTCAATTCCGATGAGCGCTTCTCTGTAAACAACAGGTTTTTCTTTGGTAAATTCAACTTTTACAACGGCATATCTGTCTCCCCAGTCTTCAGATTTTACCACAGCAATGGTGACAGGGAAATTTCCCTTTGGGGCCTGAATAAAATAAGGTGATTGATTGGCATTAAGAGAAACCAATGGATCTCTCACCACCACTTTTCCGGAAGGAAGAGAAACATTTCCAATTTTCATTACTTCCAGTTTTTGTTCCAGAATTTCATCTGAAGTAAAATAAGTTTCCAAATCTGTAGGACAGGTAAGAATATCTTTTACCTCTTCCCATTTTTGCATCCAGCTTTCGTTCATTGTTTTGTCTTTTGATTTGTTTTAAAGTTTAAAAGTACCTGTTTATTTATTCCCCGTCAAATTCTTCTTCAGATTTCAATCCTTTTATGAAAGTTTCAAAGTCTTTGGCCAGCAATATCTTTTTATAATCATCTTCCTGATCAATGTGAACCACTTCAGGCTCTCCATCTTTTCCACAATTGGAATAATCCAGCATAACCATATCATGTCCTGCTGAAGGACAGTCGCATATATAAACACCGATTGCCGGATATCCCCACTCATCGATCATGAATTGGCTTCCGAGTTCTCCACAAATGGAATAGGTTTTCTCTCTTCCGATTCCCATAATTCCGGTAATGGCAATATGATCATCTGCCCAAGAGTTCTCTTCTGATGTAGGAAAACAGGATTTATCAACCAACCCGCCGTTCTGCAGTCTCATCAGTTCAATTTAAGAAGCCGGAAGTTTGTAGCCAAGCTCTTCTTCTACGGAAGCAATAAGCTCATCATCCGGAAACGGTTCGATATAATCTCTCACGGAGTAACTGCTTTCGTTCCAGAAATCCGTAAAGTCAAAGTCTTTGAAAAATTGTAGTTCCATATCTTGTTTTAAATAATGAGATTCTGATTGTACTGTAAAAGTAATTAAAATCCTTGTCAAGGTTAAAAAAATCCCTTTCAGTAAAAACCAAAAGGGATCATAAATTTATATTTTATTTTGAATTAAATCAATCCAAACTGTTCAAAGTGATGGGTAAAATGCTTTTTATGCATCAGTTCCCACATTTCTTTATTCAGTTTTCCAAATACAAAATTCATATGCTCTGCTTGTGGATTTTCTCTGTAATACACTGTAAATCTTTGTAAGTTATCCAGGAAAGACTGTTTGGCAGCATCCAGATTTTTATGCTTCAATTCCAATAAGGTTTCATCTTCAGCCAGGAATGGAGCAGGGAAATCTTTCGGCATTTTTCTATGGTTATAAAGTGAATCCTGCCATTTTTCCAACTGTTCTTCCGGTGTGAAACATTTGTCGGCCTCCGGCTCACCTAAACTTACCAGAACACCATGTTCCAGATGTTCGATCATTTGCTGAGGAGACATTTTACCCCAACTTGGCTGTGTGCTTTCTGTTAAACCTCCTAATATCTTCTGAACATTTTTCACATTCAGATCGATGAAAGGAGAATGTTTTGCCACCAATGTTAAGATCGTCGCTACACAAACGATTTCATCTCTTTGATTCACCACTTCTACCAGCCATTTTACAACGCCTGAAGGAATGTTTCTTCCTTTTACCCCTCTGTTTATTTTTTCTTTTGCTGTTAAATACACTGTGATAGTATCTCCTGCATAAACGGGTTTAAAGAATGAACAGTTTTCCAATCCATAGTTTGCAATAACAGGTCCTTTTTTCCCTGAAACGAAGAGCCCTGCTGCTGCAGAAAGGATGAAATATCCGTGAGCAACTGTTTTGTCGAAAATAGTTCCGGTTAAGCTGGTTGCATCAGTATGGGCATAGAAATGATCCCATGAAACGTTGGAGAAATTAACGATATCCGCATCAGTAACGGTTCTTCCTGCCGTTTCCAGTGAATCTCCTACTTCCACTTCTTCAAAATATTTCTGAAACGGATGCTTGTCTGAGAATTTTTTCTCTGCACCCTGCTGATATACTTTTGTAATCGCCTTCAACACATCCGGAGAACCCTGAATTGCTGTTTTCTGAAGGAAGAAATGAAGACCGTTCAGTCCGCCCATTTCCTCACCTCCACCAGCTCTTCCCGGACCACCATGCATCAGTGTAGGCAGCGGTGAACCGTGACCTGTACTTTCTTTGGCGTTATCTCTGTTCAGAACAAAAATTCTGCCGTGCTGGGAAGCCATTTTCCATGACGTTTCTGCGATAAAGTTTTCATCATGTGAAATAATAGAACCTACCAAGCTTCCTTTTCCTCTTTTAGCAAGAGCTGCTGCTTCTTCGGCATCTTTGTAAGGCATTAACGTAGAAACCGGTCCGAACGCTTCTACATCGTGAGAGATGTTTTTCTCAAAAGGCTTATCGTTTAAGAACAGTTTCGGGCTCATAAATGCTCCATTGTCATAATCTGCATCTACAAGCTCATGCTTTCCGTCGTAAATTAGTTCGGTTTCAGATTTTAAAATATTTACTTTTCTAACGACCTCATCATACTGCTGTTTCCCTACCAGTGATCCCATTCTGGTTTCTCTGCTTAACGGGTTTCCGATTTTGGTTTGATCTAAAGCTTTAGACAAAGCATTCTGAACATCTCCGATGAGGTGCTCAGGGACAATAATTCTTCTGATTGCCGTACATTTCTGCCCTGCTTTTGTGGTCATTTCAGTACGTACTTCTTTAATGAACAGATCAAATTCCGGAGTGCCCGGTTTTGCATCCAAACCTAAAATGGAGCAGTTGAGTGAATCTGCTTCCATATTGAAACGCACTGCATTGCCTGCGATGGAAGGCATTGATTTCAGTTTTCTTCCTGTATGGGCAGAACCGGTGAACAGCACAGAATCACCATCCTGAACATAATCCAGGATATTTCCTGGCTCACCGCAAACCAATTGAAGTGCACCTTCCGGAAGCACTCCACTTTCGATCATATCCTGAAAAACAGCATTCGTTAAGTAAGAACCGTAAGGAGATGGCTTTACAATGGAAGGAACACCTGCCAACAGGGATGTTGACAATTTTTCCAGCATTCCCCAAACCGGAAAGTTATAGGCATTGATCTGTATAGAAACCCCTTCACTTGGTGTAAGAATATGAGTTCCCAGAAAAGTTCCGTTGGCAGAGATTTTCTGAGTTTCCCCATCCACCCAAAACGGAGTGTTTGGAAGCATTCTTTTTGCCAATCCGGAATAGGTAAAGAAAGTGCCGAAACCTCCTTCTATATCTACCCATGAATCTGCGTGGGTAGCTCCGGTTTTATATGATAATTCGTAATATTTTTTCTTTCTTTCCAAAAGATAAAGAGCCACTTTTTTCAGCATCTCTCCTCTGTCATAAAACGTCATGGAAGAAAGGTTTTTGTAGCCTACTGTTCTTCCGTAGTCAAGGGCCTGCTCAAAATTAAGCCCTTCTGTATCTGAAACAGCAACCTGCTCGCCTGTAACGGCATTGTATAAAGGCATTCCGTTTCCGGTACCTTCTACCCATTCTCCGTAGATGTAATTTTTCAGTTTTTCCATATTATTTTTAACTTTTTACTGACTTTATTTTTTAATAATGAGTTGTACCATTTTCCTTCCTGCCACAAACAGCAGCAACAGAACAAGGGAAAAATCCATAATCAGGACTGCATCTGCAAAGAGGGTATATAAAAAATCCTTCTGTTTCAGCTTTCTGATCACATGTTCTGATTCTACATGCTCCAATGCATCGGAAATACCTAATAATTCTTTCAGCAAATAGAATCCTGCATAATTGATTCCGATGAGAGCAATGAACAGGAAACTCCAATATCTCTTCAGAAAAGGTATCATTTCAAAGTCTTTATTTCGGTTCCCTGTATGGGAATAGTTTCACCAAACCTTCATACAAACTTCGGTGAAGAATGGTCGCATGATTGTCTGTTTCCATCATTTTATATTCCACAGTCCAGTTCTTTTTACCAGCCTGTTTCATTACATCATAAAGAGATCCTGCGTCTTTTACCATCACAGGATGTTCGTCTTTTCCTACAGAAACGTAAATAAATTTATTAGTATCCTGGCTTTTGGAAAGCAATTGCGGAGCCTGTTTTAATAAGCTCTGATCGTCCCACCACAAACTTGGACTGATGATAAAATAGTTATTGAACATTTCAGGCTTTTTCAACAAGATTTCTGTTGCCAGAAGCCCTCCCAGGGACTGCCCGAATAGATATTTCTCTGTTGTTTTATACTGGCTTCCGATGTAAGGAAGTAATTCTTTTTCCAGAAAATCAATAAACTTGTCTGAATGGCCTGTCGTAGGGTAATCTTTTTGTAAATCCTTAAGATCGGTATGAAAGGTAAAATCTCTTTTTCTGTCGATATTGGCAATTCCTACCACGATGGTTTCAGGCATTGCATACATTTGATTAAAGAACTGTACCAACCCAGAAACATGAATGAAGTCTTCATTCATTGAGCCATCCAGCAGATAGATCACCGGATATGACTTTGCTTTATCAAAACCCTGGGGAAGATAAATATTTAAAGTTCTGTCTTCATTTAAGATTTTAGACTTGAGTGTCCTGACCTCTCCGATAGTCAACGGTTTTGCTTTTTCATTCTGGGCTAAAACCATGAATTGAAAGGCAAACAGCAGGCTACAGGCTATGAGAATCTTTTTAATCATTAATTTTCTGTTTTTAATTTATTTTAAATCTGCCCAAATGCTGTAATCAACAGTTTTGGTAGGAATCTGTTCTACATATTCAGAAAACGGTTCACATGGAAGAATAGCCTCTTTTCCTTCTCTTGCCAGCTGTTGATAGAGTTTGGTTCCTTCGGTTTTCCAATGGATCATTTCATCGGAAACATCACGGATAATTTTGGCAGGGCTTCCCACAATTAATTTTCTAGGTTCACATCTGAAATTAGCAGGAACAAAAGCCAGAGCTCCGATGATGCATTCGTCACCGATAACGGCTTTATCCATCACTACCGAATTCATTCCTACAAGACAGTTTTTACCGATATGCCCGGAATGGATGATCGCTCCGTGACCAATATGGGCTGATTCTTCCAGGATGGTCTCAATATTCGGGAACACATGAAGGGTACAGTTTTCCTGGACGTTGGCTCCATCTTTAATAATAATTTTCCCCCAGTCACCGCGGATCACAGCATTGGGACCGATATATACTTCTTCGCCGATTTCCACATTTCCGATGATCACGGCCTGCGGATGAATATAGGCAGAAGGTTTGATGATGGGACGGATACCGTGGTATGAGTAGATGTTCATAAAATTTTTTGTTAAAAATTTAATTTAACAATGTATCAATCTAACAGTTTACCAATGAGAAATTCTTCGAAAGGCTCATATCATAGGAATTGTTACATTGTTACATTTCTATATTGTTACATTATTGAAAAAGTTATACTTTTTCAATGACCATTGCATAGCCTTGTCCTACACCGATACAAAGGGTACACAATGCATATTTCTTATCTTGCTTCTGAAGTTCCATAGCGGCAGAACCAATGATTCTTGCTCCGGAAACTCCCAGTGGGTGGCCAATGGCAATAGCTCCTCCGTTTGGATTCACTCTGGAATCATCATCTTTCAAACCTAAGCTTCTAGTCACGGCTAAAGCCTGTGCTGCAAATGCTTCGTTCAGTTCAATGATGTCCATATCGTTCAGAGAAAGATTTAATCTTTTTAATAATTTTTGGGCGGCCTCTACTGGTCCAATCCCCATAATTCTAGGCTCTACGCCAGCTACTGCAGATCCTAAAATCTTCGCTTTTGGTTTTAAACCATATTTTTTCACGGCTTCTTCACTGGCCAGGATAAGAGCTGCTGCTCCGTCATTCATTCCTGAAGCATTTCCTGCGGTTACGGTTCCTTCTTTTCTGAAAGCCGGACGAAGTTTTCCTAAACCTTCCATAGAAGAAGTAGGTTTAATGAATTCATCCTGATCAAAAATTTTAGGCTCGCCTTTTTTCTGAGGAATTTCAACTTTTACAATTTCTTCCGCCAGTCTTCCGCTTTGCTGAGCTTTTGTAGCTTTCTGCTGAGACCAAAGGGCAAATTTATCCTGATCTTCTCTGCTGATATTGTGCATATCTGCAAGATTCTCTGCTGTTTCCCCCATTCCGTCTACCCCGTACATTTCTTTCATTTTAGGATTAACAAAACGCCATCCGAAAGTGGTGTCAAACATCTGGCTGTCTCTTCCGAAAGCAGCACCCGGCTTAGACATTACGTAAGGCGAACGGGTCATGTGTTCTACGCCGCCTGCAATATAAATTTCACCTTCTCCCGCAGCAATGGAACGGAAAGCATTAGCCACCGCGGACATTCCTGAAGCACAAAGCCTGTTTACTGTTTCCCCTCCGATTTTGTAAGGCAACCCTGCCAATAAAAGAGCCATTCTCGCTACGTTACGGTTATCTTCTCCTGCCTGGTTGGCACACCCGAAAATAACGTCCTCAATTTCCTCAGCAGGAACTTCAGGATTTCTGTCCATAACTTCTTTGATAACTACTGCAGCCAAATCATCAGCTCTTACTTCTGATAACCCGCCCTGTAATTTTGAAATTGGTGTTCTTACGTAGTCTATGATATATACGTTGTTCATTTTTATTAATTTAACAATGTATCAGTTTAACAATGTAACAATTGGATTAGTAGATTGGTACATTTTCAAATTGGTACATTTTATTTATAGTTCAGTTACTTTTTTTCCAATTTTATAGACGGTTCCGACGAATTTTGCAATCAAGTCATTGTTTTGATTGGTAATTTTGATGTCGTAAACGGCTGTTTTTCTGGTATCATTCACCAGAATGCTTTCTGCTCTGAAAACATCACCTTCTTTTCCTGCTTTGGTAAAATTGATGATACAGTTCAGGGCCACGGCCGCATCTCCGGTATTATTGGATGAAAATGCCAGTGCAGAATCTGCAAAAGCGAACGTCACACCACCGTGAACCGTTTTAAGCCCATTGATCATCTCTTTCTTGATGGGCATTTCTATTAAGCAATAGTTTTCTTTGACTTCGATCATTTTGATATTCATCCATTGGGAAAAATAATCCTGACCGAACATATAATCTGCAATTTGTCTCGGCGTCATTTTTTTTAATTTAACAATGTATCAATGTAACAGTTTACCAATAGAAATTCAAAATACTCAATGGATTGTTACATTGTTGGATTTATTATATTGTTACATTTTATGAAGTAAAGGGCTTTGTCTGTACCTTTCTTCCTGATATTCTTCATAAAGATTCTGCAGAGTTTCGGAAATTTTTGAATAACCGATTCCTTTTCCCCAGCTTAATAATCCTTTTGGATAATTTACTCCTTTCTGCATCGCCAGCTCAATGTCTTCATCGTTGGCAATTCCTAATCTTTTGGCTTCTACGGCTTCATTGATCAACATTGAAATGATTCTTAAAAAGATCTGCTGATATAATGCATCGTCTTTTTCAGCAACCGGTTTCTCGGCACCTTCTGCGTAATCATAGAAACCTTTTCCCGTTTTTCTGCCATGAAGTTTGGCTTCAGCCATTCTTTGCTGAAGCAGAGACGGTTTGTATTTCGGATCGTAGAAATAATCTTTGTAAACGGTTGTAGTTACTGCAAAATTCACATCCACACCAATAAGATCCATTAATTCAAATGGGCCCATTTTGAAGTTTCCCAATGTTCTCATCGCTTCATCTACCTGTTCCGGCGTTGCTATATTTTCTTCAACAATTCTTAAACCTTCACCGTAATAGGGACGGGCAATTCTGTTGACGATAAATCCGGGAATGTCCTTGGCAATCACCGGCATCTTTCCCCATTCTTTCATGAGGCTATACATTTTTTCCGGTAATGATTTTTCTGTTAACAGGGATGGAATGATTTCAACCAATGGCATCAATGGAGCCGGATTAAAAAAGTGAATTCCGATGAAACGCTCAGGTTTCTTTAATTCTGCCCCAAGAGAGGTGATAGAAATGGAGGATGTGTTGGAACCGATGATACAGTCTTCGGAAACATAAGTTTCCAGTTCTGTAAATACTTTGGTTTTTATGTCTTTGTTTTCGATAATGGCTTCGATCACGAGATCGGAATCTTTCAGATCCTGTAAAGCTTCACCTTTAACGATATTGTTTCTGATTTCTGTGGCTTTTTCCTGAGAAATTTTAGCTTTATCCACTAATTTCTGAAGTGTTTTCTCTAAGCCTGATAATGCTTTATCAATCTGCGGAGCATTGGCATCGAATAAAACGACCTTGCATCCCGCTGTTGCAGCTACCTGAGCAATTCCTACGCCCATGGTTCCTGCCCCAATAATTCCTATATTCATTTTAATTTGTACAATGTATTTATGTAAAAAGTATTCATGTAAAAGCTAAAAAAACAAAAATGCATTCTTAACTTATTTTCAACCTAAGCCTGCATTAAAGTCATGAATACATTTTACATGAATACATTCATACGAAATTTATTTCCCTTTATAATCAGGTTTTCTTTTCTGTAAAAAGGCGTTTACCCCTTCGATGAAATCTTCTGTCTGTGCAGCTTCCTGCTGTAGATCAGCTTCTAATTCAAGCTGTTCTCTCAGTGTATTATTATAAGACTGAGCAAAAGCTTTTTTAGTTAATTTAATAGCAGCAGTTGGCATATTTGCCATTTTTCCGAGAATCTCCATGGATTTTGGAGCAAATTCTTCTTCAGTGAAAACCTCAGCGACCAAACCGTAAGATTTAGATTCTTCAGCTGACAGTCTTTTGCCTGTAAATGCTAAATAATTGGCCAATTGTCTTCCTAATAGTTTTGGAAGGAAATAAGTTCCACCCGTATCAGGAATGAGTCCGATATTTGAAAAGGCCTGAGCAAAATAAGATTTGTCTACTGCTAAAACAAAATCACAAATCAGGGCAAGCATCGCACCTGCACCTACTGCAGGGCCATTTACCAATGCCACAACAGGTTTTTTACAACGCGTAATCTCTGTTACCAGAGGATTGTAGTAATCCACTACAATTTTTCTGATGATATCGTTATCATGGTGCTCATTGCCCTGTACGAAAGCATCATCCAGGTTCTGACCGGAACAGAAAGCCCTTCCTCTTCCCGAAATCGCCACACATCTTACTGTAGGGTCTTCGCTGCATTCTTTAATGAAATCTTTAAGATCTGATAAAGATGGCTTTGTAAGCGCGTTCATTGTTTCGGGCTGATTGAGGTAAGCAATTTTTAGTTTTCCGTCAAAATGCGTTTCAATATCAAGTTGTGTATACATGGTTTAAATTTAAATTAAATGATTAAAAATTATATTGCCCTAATTTAACAATATAAAATAATGTGGCAATCTCTGTAGTGTAACAATATATCAGTTTAACAATGTAACAATCAATAGTCTTGCATAACATTAAATAATCTAACAATATATCAATCTAACAGTGTAACAATTATTCCGACATTGGTAAACTGTTAGATTGATATATTGGTACATTAATTAGTGACACTTAAAATAATCAAACGGCTCCAGACAGTCTAAGCATTGATAAGAAGCCTTACACAATGTAGACCCGAATCTGCTGATCTGTTTTGAATTCATAGAGCCACAACGCGGGCATTTTTTCGGTTTCCCGATGTGATGTTCGTCTGCTCCTTTTTCTGGAGGTGTTATTCCGTACATACGAAGTTTTTCTCTCGCTTCATCCGTGATCCAATCTGTAGTCCATATCGGAAACATTTTAGTGACCACTTTGGCATCCCAGCCGTTTTCCCTCATGATCTTCATGATGTCTTCCTCAATGGTGAACATGGCAGGACAGGCAGAATAGGTTGGCGTAATTGTTATTTCACAAGAATTCTCGCTTGTAACTTTAGCTTCTCTTACAATACCCAGTTCCACGATATTGATTACCGGAATTTCCGGATCGGGAACTAATTCTAATATTTCTAAAGGATCTTTCATTTTTAAAATGTACCAATTTATCAATCTAACAGTCTAGCAATTAATTGTTACATTGTTAAACTGCTATATTGTTACATTCAAATATTTACCACGTACATCCCGGATACGCTCTCTGCATATACTGAAGTTCGCAAAGAATAAATCCGAAATATTCGGTATGGTATCCTGTTCTTGATTTAGGCTGCATAAAAGGATTTGCCGGATATTCCAATCCATACTCTGCAAAATCTTTTTGTGTGATGGCCAGGAATTCTTTGTACAGTTCATCTCCATCCGGAGCGATATTTAAAGCAATTAAATCATCCTCGCCATCTACTTTTGCAAATAAGCCTTTTGTATATTCCCAGATATTATCAAGAGATTTTACTAACCGTTCACGGCTTTCTTCTGTTCCCTGAGCAAAAATTTTCATCCAGGAAGAAGCATGAGTATAATGGTATCTCACCTCTTTCAAGGACTTTTGAGCCAAAGCGGAAAGTTCTTCATCGGCAGAATTTGATAATGCTTCATACATTAATTTCTGATAGACAGAAAAAACATATACTTTAAGAATGGTCTGAGCATAATCTTCATTAGGAAGTTCAACCCAATGTGCATTTACATATTCGTGCTCATATCTTAAGAAGGCTATATCATCTTCACTTTTACCGTTATCCGCCACTCTTGATGCATACACATAAAAGTTATTGGCTTGTCCCAATTCGTCCAGCGCGATGTTTGTCAATGCGATATCTTCCTCCAGATAAGGTCCTTCACCGCACCATGCAGACAGTCTCTGTCCCATGATGAAGCTGTCATCAGCAAACTTTAATAAATAATTATATAATGAATTCATTGTTTAATAGATTTCAGATTTCAGACACTAGATTTCAGATTAGACATTGTCTTGTATCTGATATCTCACATCTTAAAGTCTTTATTAATTACATATTTTTTACATCATTAGGAATATCGTAGAATGTCGGGTGACGGTATAGTTTGTCATCTGCCGGATCAAAGAAAGCTTCTTTATCTACTCCTTCTGACGTCACAATATATTTACTTGGAACTACCCAAACAGAAGTCCCTTCTTTTCTTCTGGTTGTAAACGTCTCTTGCGTTCTGCAAAGCCATTTCTGCTGTTGGTGCCTGTACTATTCCTGCGTGTTTATGGGATAATCCCGGTTTAGTCTGAATAAACACTTCCCACATATCTAAATTTGCCATAGTCAAATTATAAATTAGCAATGTATCAGTGTAACAGTTTACCAATGAGATGCTTCGACGAGCTCAGCACGACAGTGATTGTTACATTTTTACATTGGTATATTGTTACATTATTATATTACTTCTTTTTGTTGTTTTTCTGCAAAAGCTATTGCTGCTTCTTTTACCCAAAGATTTTCCTGCTGTGCTTTTACTTTGGTTTGTAATCTTTTTTTATTACAAGGCCCATTTCCTTTTAAGATTTCCATGAATTCATCCCATGGAAGCTCTCCGAAATCGTAGTGCTGTCTTTCTTCATTCCACTTCAGATCTTTATCCGGAACGGTTAATCCTAAGAATTCAGCCTGAGAAACGGTAACATCGATAAATCTCTGACGAAGGCTGTCGTTACTTTCTCTTTTTACTCTGTAGTTCATTGATATTTTAGAGTTTGGCGAGCTGTCGTCATTTGGTCCAAACATCATTAAAGCTGGCCACCAGAAACGGTTTAACGAAGCCTGAGCCATTTCTTTCTGCTGTTTTGTTCCACGGCAAAGCGCCATCAGAATTTCATAACCTTGTCTTTGGTGAAAAGATTCTTCTTTACATATTTTCACCATCGCTCTTGAATAAGGACCGTAAGAATTCCCCATTAGCATCACTTGGTTCATAATGGCTGCACCATCTACCAACCAACCGATGGCACCGATATCTGCCCAACTTAATGTCGGATAATTGAAAATACTTGAATATTTCGCTTTACCTTCCAACATATCTTCATAAGTAGCATCTCTGTCTGCTCTGATGGTTCCGTTACCTAAAGTTTCAGTTGCGGAATACAGGTATAATCCGTGACCCGCCTCATCCTGAACTTTAGCTAAAAGAGCCATTTTTCTTCTCAACGAAGGTGCTCTTGAAATCCAGTTAGCTTCCGGCAGCATTCCGACAATCTCAGAATGGGCGTGCTGTGAAATCTGACGAACCAACAGTTTTCTGTAATCATCGGGCATTACATCTTTTGGTTCTACTTTATTCTCATCGTGAACGTATTGAACAAATTTTTCTAAGTCCATTTCTTTTGTTTTTTGTATTAAAGTAAAATGTCGGGTGTACAATGTATTTTGATTTACTTTTTACATTGTACATTTTACAAAAAATTAAACGTCATAATTAAGCATCACCACATTCGTTGTCGGGTGACATTGACACGTCAGAACATAGCCTCTGGCTACTTCGTCTTCGGTAAGCGCGAAATTTTTCTCCATGAAAACTTCTCCTTCCAAAACCTGCGCTTTACACGTACAACAAACTCCTCCTTTGCAAGCAAAAGGTACCGGAAGATTGTCTTTCAATGCTTTATCTAAGATACTCTCTTTTTTAGAATTGAGGTGGAACGAATATTCATCATCATCAATGATGACCGTTACCATACTTTCCAGATTGGCTATTGCCTTGAATTCGTCACTCATTTCCTCAGAGTTTTCGTCGTCGGGAGCAGTGAAATATTCAAATAAAACCTGAATAGCAGGTACTTTTTTATCTTTCTTTAAATAATCAGAAATTCCTTTAATCATTTCTGCAGGACCACAGATGAAATAAGTAGATTCTTTTACATCGATCTCTGTATATCTTTCAAATAACTGCTCTAGCTTCTCAGCAGAAATCCTTCCTTCAAATACAGGATCTTCATGTTTTTCACGGCTTACCAGATAAATAACTTTCAGCCTACCGCCGAAATGCTCTACCAATTTATCAATCTCACCTTTTTTCATCACATGATTCATGCTTCTGTTGCTGTAAAACAGATAAGCTTTACTGTCCGGCTCCTGATAAAGGCTTTCTTTAATATTGGATAAAACAGGGCTGATCCCACTTCCCGCTGCTAAACCCACGTAGGTTTTCACATTGGTTGGGTGGTAAGAAGTATTGAAACCACCCATTGGGGGCATTACTTCCAGCACTTCGTCCATGTGAAGATGTTCATTGAAATATCCTGAAACTTTTCCGCCTTCCAAAAGCTTCACAAGAACTTCCAGTGTGTTGCTTTTTTCACTCGGTGCGTTGCAGATAGAATAAGAACGTCTTTCTTCATTTCCGTCGATCATCATACGGAAATTAAGATACTGCCCCTGCTTGAACCTGAATTTATCTTTCAGCTCCTCAGGAATTTCTACTGCTACGTTCACCGCATCAGAAGTATCTTTCTGAACCTTTACCGTTTTAAGTTTATAAAATGAATTCATTATTTTTTAAGTATTCTATTAATTTTTCCGCCTTCGCACTTCGGCAGGCTGTCCTGGGCATGGATTTTCACTTTTGTAGTAATTCCTACCCTCTTTTTTATTTCGTTTTCTATGTTTTTTCCAAAATTTCCGACAAAATTAAAATAATCATCGGTTCCTGCATTCATTTTTTCAGATTTCACCAATTCATCGTCAATTTCTACATCAATATCCAAAGCGACACACATCTGCTCTTTTTCAATTGGGGTAAGATAATAGTTTGGAACGACTCCCTTCACATATGAAAATGCATCTTCAATCTGGCTTGGATAAACGTTCACTCCTCTTACAATCAACATATCATCTGCTCTGCCTTTCAATGGTCTCATTTTAACCATGGTTCTTTTGGCATTGTCATCATAATAGAGACTTGTAATATCATTGGTCCAATAGCGTAAGAGCGGCATTGCCTTTTTCGTTAAAGTGGTAATCACCAAAACCCCTTCTTCCCCGAAAGGAACCGGTTCTTTAGTAATTGGATCTAAAATTTCAGGATAAAAATGATCTTCCCAAATGTAAGATCCTCCTTTCTCTTCAAAATCCTCCATGGATACCCCGGGCCCTATGATCTCGCTTAATCCATAAATATTGGTAGCATGCAGGCCTAATCTTTCCTCAATATGGTTTCTGATAATTTCTGTCCAGGGCTCTGAACCTAAAACAGCATATTTTAAACTGATTTCCTCCGCAGTAATTCCTCTCTTGGCAAATTCATCAGCAATTGTCAGTGCATAAGACGGAGAACAGCATATTACTTCAGGTTTAAAATCAATGATCAGATCAACCTGTCTGGCCGTCATTCCTCCTGAAATGGGAAGAACGCTCATTCCTAGTTTTTCTGCTCCGTAATGAAGTCCTAATCCTCCGGTAAAAATTCCATATCCGTAGGCATTATGTAACTGCATTCCCGGTCTAGCTCCAGCCGCATATAATGATCTGGCAACAACTTCACTGAAAAGATCTACATCTTCTTTTGTATAGCCTACCACCGTTGGCTTTCCTGTTGTTCCGCTGGAACAGTGAATTCTCTGCAGTTCATTTTTTGGAACAGTAAACAATCCGAATGGATAATTATCCCTTAAATCCTGTTTATAAGTTATAGGAAGTTTCGTAATATCTTCAATCGACCTTATATCTTGTGGAGATACTCCCAATTCATTAAATTTCCCTCTATAAAATTCTGATCTCTCTCCAAGATAGCCGACCAAGTCTGCCAAACGGCCAGACTGAAGCAGTCTCAACTGGTCGAGTTCTAAGTATTCAACTGAAAAATCCATATCCACTAACTAACATTTGTTAGGTGTAAATTTAAAAAGAATTTCTATGCTGGCCAAATTTTTATGATTTTTGTCATTTTTTGAATGATTCTAAATAATCGAATAGTAATTAAACGAGCTATTTCGTCCGTAAATAAGACAAATATTTAGAGTTGTATGAAAAGAATCTTTATTTGAAACATTAACATTTGTAAGGAGTGAAGAATAATAAGGAAATATCAAATTGTCATTCATACTGAAAAGAGCAACTATTAGGTCACGTCATTTCTGAATATCCTTGGCAAGGTTTAAAACCTTGCCAAGGATAAAAAATACGCTTTTCAGCACTAAAACTTTCAGCTTAAAAATGTAAACCTTATGCACAAAGCTTTTGTGTCTTTTGCGATAAAAAAATTATTGTTTCTGATTGCCCAACAACCCATAAAGAAGCTTAGCTCTTATCTCATCTGTAATTTCAGAAGTGGATTCCGTATTTCTTTTGAACCAGAAATATGAATTATTAAGAGTGTGAAGAATGAATCTTGTCGTAAAGGTCGGCGATTTCAGCTCCCAGTTTTCGGCTTTATAGATTTCGGAGATCAACTGTTCTACCTCTTCCTGATAGTTTTTCCGGAGCTCTATGAATTCAGGAAGCCTTTCTTCAAGATGCCGCCATTCATTGGAATAAATGTGGGTGACGTCACGGTTTTGAAGAACAACTGATAAATGTTTATCCAGAAAAAGGTTCAACTTATCTTTTGGAGCAATGTCTGTATTTTTCACTTCCTGGAGCTCATCAAAAAATTCCTGCGCAATTCCGAAACAAATCCATTCCAGGATTTCTTCCTTAGAACGGATATGAGCATACAGCGAGGCCGCTTTAATGTTAAGCTTCGTGGCAAGATCTCTTACCGAGCTACCCATATACCCTTTCTCTTTGAAAAGTTCTACGGCGACGTCTAAAATTTTCCTTTGTTTTTCTTTAAGCTCCATCTGGTAAAATGCAAAAGTAATTATTCTGAGGTTAATACGTTAATTTAAAGCTATGAATTTAAACACAGAAGGGGGAGTTTTGTTTGACCACCCCGTCAAATGGCAATTTGCCACCCCTCCGGCGGAGGGGAATTTTCGTTTAAGCTTATATAAAAAGCCGTTAATTACTAAAATTCTTCGTTCTCTCATTTTTAGTTTTCACGTAATCTGACGGTTTTTCCATTATTTTAAAATAAAAATGAATGAATCGGAAATTTTGTCAAGTTAATTTAACGTTAAAAATAAACAATCCGGAAATTTTGTCCATTTATTTTGTAAATTTAATAATTGAACAGTTTTTGCGATAAGCTAATCGATTAAATGATAAATAACTGATGGCATTAAGAAATTGAGCCTTAAAATTTAGTTTCTTGATGTCTTTTAAAAACTGAACCACAAACAAATTATTACCAAAAACATAAAAAATATGAACTTAAACCAATATACTGTAAAATCACAAGAAGCCATTCAGGCGGCACAACAGACTGCTATGGAATTTGGCAATCAGAGTATTGAACCGCAACATATACTTGAAGGTATTTTTCAGGTAGATGAAAATATTTCGCCTTTCTTACTGAAAAAATCTGAAGCAGATGCCAGCCTGGTAAGAGAGCGCAATCGTGAAAATCTTGAAAAACTTCCAAAAGTTCAAGGCGGCAACATCTATCTTTCCCAGTCTGCAAACAAAGTATTGCTGGACGCACCGAATGTTGCCAAGAAAATGGGTGACGAGTATGTAACGATTGAGCATTTATGGTTAACATTACTGGAAACCAGTTCTGAGGTATCCAAAATGCTTAAAGATATGGGCGTTACCAAAAGCCTTCTGGAAGGTGCTATAAAAGAATTAAGAAAAGGAAGCAAAGCTACTTCTGCAAGTTCGGAAGAGACTTATCAGTCTTTAAATAAATATGCTAAAAACTTCAACGAATTAGCAGCTGAAGGAAAACTCGACCCGGTGATCGGGCGAGATGAGGAAATCAGAAGGGTGCTTCAGATCCTTTCGAGAAGAACAAAAAACAACCCTATACTTATCGGGGAACCCGGTGTGGGTAAAACAGCCATTGCTGAAGGAATTGCACACCGTATCATTTCGGGAGATATTCCTGAAAACCTGATGGATAAAACCTTGTATTCATTGGATATGGGAGCTTTGATTGCCGGAGCAAAATATAAGGGTGAATTTGAAGAACGCCTTAAATCTGTAGTAAATGAAGTAATAAAATCAGACGGACAGATCATTCTTTTCATCGATGAGATTCACACTTTGGTGGGAGCCGGAGGTGGTGAAGGAGCAATGGACGCTGCTAATATCCTGAAACCTGCTTTAGCGAGAGGAGAATTGAGAGCGATCGGTGCTACTACTTTGAATGAATACCAAAAATATTTTGAAAAGGACAAAGCATTAGAGAGACGATTCCAGAAAGTAATGGTGGAAGAACCGGATACCGAATCTGCAATCTCAATTCTAAGAGGGATTAAGGATAAATATGAAGCTCACCATAAAGTAAGAATCAAAGATGAGGCAATTATTGCTGCAGTGGAGATGTCTCAGAGGTATATTTCAGATCGATTTTTACCGGATAAAGCGATTGACCTTATCGATGAAGCTTCGGCTAAATTGAGAATGGAGATCAATTCAAAACCTGAAGAGCTTGACGTTCTGGACAGAAGATTAATGCAGCTGGAAATTGAGCTGGCCGCTATTTCGAGAGAAGGCAACCAGACTAAAATTGATCATTTGAAAGAAGATATTTCAAAAATTTCTGAGGAAAGAAATGAGATCAATGCGAAATGGTTGAAAGAGAAACAAAAATCTGAAGATTTAACCCAGATCAAAAAAGATATTGAATCTCTTAAACTGGAAGCAGAAAAAGCTTCAAGAGCAGGAGATTACGCAAAAGTAGCTGAAATTCAGTACGGAAAGATAAAGGAGAAGGAAGATGCTTTGCAAAAACTGGAACTGGAGATGCAAAATCATCAGAATGAATTAATAAAAGAGGAAGTTACTTCTGAAAATATTTCTGAGGTAATTGCGAAATGGACAGGAATTCCTGTGACTAAACTGATCCAATCTGAAAGAGAAAAATTATTGAATCTTGAAGCAGAACTTCACCACCGTGTTGTTGGCCAGGATGAAGCGATTGGAGCAGTTGCGGATGCGATAAGAAGAAACAGAGCCGGATTGAGTGATGAGAAAAAACCTATCGGATCTTTCTTATTCTTAGGAACAACCGGTGTTGGTAAAACTGAGCTGGCCAAGGCTTTAGCGGAATATTTATTCGATGACGAGAATAATATGACCAGAATCGATATGAGTGAATATCAGGAAAGGCACAGTGTTTCAAGACTGGTAGGTGCTCCTCCGGGATATGTAGGCTATGATGAAGGCGGACAGCTGACTGAAGCAGTAAGAAGAAGACCTTATTCTGTAGTTCTTCTGGATGAAATTGAAAAAGCGCATCCGGATGTTTTCAATACTTTGCTGCAAGTTTTAGACGACGGGCGTCTTACGGATAATAAGGGACGTGTGGTAAATTTTAAGAATTCAATCATCATTATGACTTCCAATTTAGGTTCACACCTGATTCAGGAGAATTTTGAAAATATTACAGAGGAAAACCAGGATGAGATTGTGAGCAAGACAAAAGATGAAGTTTTTGATCTTCTGAAACAAAGTCTGCGCCCTGAATTCCTGAACAGGATTGATGAAGTGGTATTGTTCCAGCCTTTAAGCAGAAAGGAAATCGGAAAAATTGTTCAGTATCAATTGAGAGGGTTCAATGAGATGCTAGGCAAACGAAACATTATCATGACTGCTACTCAGGACGCTGTAGATTATCTAATGAATAAAGGATATGATCCTGCTTTCGGTGCAAGACCTCTGAAAAGAGTGATCCAGCAGGAAGTTTTAAATAAATTATCAAGAGAGATCCTTGCAGGAACAGTGAATGACGGTGACAGGATTACTTTAGATTATTTTGAAGAAACTGGCCTGGTATTCAGACCTGCCGAACTATAAAAAAGTTTTTTTCATATATATTATTTTTGTAAGTAAGTGGTGCAGCCCAATCTGCATCACTTATTTTTTTATTGTTTTTTTATCATAATCATGTGAAATATTATTACATTTATCACTCATAAAAATTACTAACTAAAACAAAATCAGTATGAAAAAGTTAAAAAGAAGTTCATTGAAAACTATTTTAGGAGGAAAAATTGATTGCAGTTGCAACATATTAATTTATCCTGACGGCTCTACCAGCGGAACGTGCGCTACAGAACATTGTTCACAGATCGACATCAATTGCGGACAAATCGAATGCAGACCCAGCCTTATTGATTAACCTTTAAAATTATCATTATGAAAAAGTTAAAAAGAAATGATTTAAAGAAAATCAGCGGTGGTGTATCGGCTGAAATCATAGAATGCGACATCGACATGAATTGCCCCATGGGTCTCTGCTGTTCTACAGGAAATATTTGTAGGGATCGCAAAAAATACCCTTGCATTTAAGATACAACCGGAGAAGAAAATCTCCGGTTTTTTATTTTTTATGAAATATAAATTAATGGTCCGGAAGTAGAATAGGATTATTATAGAATACAGCTACAGGGTTCCCAAATTATTTTGGGGACTTATTGTTTTACAGCCTATCTTGCAATCCGTAAAAACACGGAAAATAAACAGGAAAAAACACATTCGTTTACCTTGAAATTTTTACGAGATTTGCACTACTAACTAACATTCTATTATAAAACTAACGTTATGAAAACAACATCTACTTTAGAGGCGGGAGCATCTGATGACAATTCAGGTAAAAATACTATTACTATTGAGCTTGTTCAGAATCTGATCAATAATTATAGAAACAATCAAATGCAGGTGGTTAATAAAGAATTAGGATTTACTGATGCTCATGCCATTTGGTTTGATCTTCCTAAACTCAAAAAATTTATTGCCTGTATCGAAAGTGAAGCTCAACATGTAAATCCAGGAGTTTCTGAAGAAGATTTAGGGATCAGATTTTATTACGCAGCCTATCCAAAAGCGGAAGACTGGGCAATTATGGAAAGTCATCCGGTAGAAAAAGAATATGCAGAAAGACATACTCTGGTTATGGTCCCTACTTTAAAAAAAGAAGACGAAACAGGTGAATTCCTTAACTACGATTTCAGTCCACTTGAAGGAAAATCAGTATTAGCCATGGCAGGAAAAAAAAGCCATCCAACTAAACCGGAAACGATTGCGGAAAACCATGGGACTTTATCTCCACCACATAATACAAATGCTGAACAATTTCCTTAATTAATAATTCATTTTTACCTTAATTTATATGACTGATTTTCAGAAGATACTTCAGGAGTCCCTTATCTGGGTAGAAGGACTCGCTGCCATTATATCGCTAATTTACTATAATCGTAGTAATAAAGACGATTATTGGAAGTACTTCTCTTTTTATCTTATTCTTATGTTTCTGTGTGAGGTCATGGGAAAGTGGGGATACCTATTTATAGAATACGATAAACCGAAATTTTTCAATTATTTTGTAATTCCCATTGAGTTTCTTTTCTTTTATTGGCTTTATGCAGCAAAATCATTAGAGAAGCCAAAACTTTTTTATGCCTTATCATTCCTTTATTTATTGTCATTTTTACCCAGTGAAATATTTTTTACTACAAAAAAAATAATTTTCTCTTTCAATTATACATTTGGGTGTCTTATACTGATGGTTTTGGTTATTATGGAATATTATAAACAGATCAATTCCACTGAAATTTTAAACTTCAGCAAAAATAAAATGTTCTATATCAATCTGGGAGTTACCTTATTTTATATAGGAACTCTGCCCTTCTGGACATTTTTCAGCCTTTTAGCCAAGTATAAAGAATTATGGGATATGTATTTTAATTATTTTCTGGTATCCGGAATTATAATGTATCTTTTATTTTCAATTTCATTCATATGGGGAAAACGGAGCTCATAATAACCATTATACTATTCAATATTTTTTTTGTATTGTTTGTCATTGCCGTGATGATTTATATCCGTAAATACAAACAGCGCAAAAGAGAGTATATGAATGAAATTGAAATAAAAAATGAAGTTCACCAGCGTGAACTCCTGGCGACCCAGCTTGAAATCCAGCAGGCTACCATGCAGCAGATAGGCCGTGAACTTCATGACAATATCGGCCAGAAACTGACATTGGTAAGCCTTTATACACAACAGCTCCTTTATGAAAACAAAGTACCGGAAGTGAGTGAAAGGATCGACCAGGTTTCACAGATCATCAACCAGTCCTTACAGGATCTCAGAAGCCTTTCCAAGACACTCACAGATGACAATATAAATCAAAAGGAAATTGTAACTTTAATCCAGGAAGAGGCAGACAATACCAATGCTTTTAAAAGATGCCATGTAACTTTTGAGCACAATTTTAAACAGCTTGACCTTGGATTTGTACATAAAAATGTTCTCCTAAGAATTACGCAGGAATTTATCCAGAACAGCATCAAACATTCCGGCTGCAAAAATATTTTTATTAAACTGAACACTTCGGAGGAGATACTCTGGGAACTCGACCTCAGAGATGACGGTACAGGCTTCGACAGCAACGATATAAAATCCAACGGCATCGGCCTGACGAATATGAAAAACAGGGCCGCCATTATAGGTGCCGATTTCAGTTTTGAAAGCAGAAAAAATGAAGGAACTACACTTAATATTATCTTAAAAAAACAGCCATGAAAAAAACTATCGTGATCGTTGATGATCACATTCTTATCGCCAAGGCACTGGAAGGAATCATTGGAAATTTCAGTGAATTTGAAGTGATCTATGTCTGTGAAAACGGCCAGGACCTCATCCAAAAACTTGAAGAAAAAAGTACCATTCCGGATATTATCCTGCTAGACATCAGTATGCCGATCATGGACGGCTTTGAAACAGCAGCCTGGCTTTCGAAACATCATCCGGATATCAAAGTGATGGCTTTAAGCATGCAGGGTGATGACAACAGTGTGATCAAAATGATTAAAAACGGCGCTAAAGGTTATTTACTGAAAAATACCCATCCAAAGGATCTTGAAACGGCATTAACTAAATTAAACTCCGATGGATTTTTCTATCCCGAATGGGCCTCAAAAATTATCTTTTCCAACCTTAATAAAGACAAGGAAACTGAAACTACCGTAAGAATTTCAGACCGCGAAAGAGAATTCCTGAAATATACCGTAACCGAACTGAGCTATAAGGAAATAGCAGACAGAATGTGCTGCAGTCCCAGAACTGTTGAAAGCTACCGTGACCAGCTGTGCGATAAACTGGACTTAAAAACGCGTGTAGGACTGGCTGTTTTTGCCATTAAAAATGGGTTCGCCGGCTAACATGAGTGGCGTTAAAAATATAAACCATATTTCGCACTAAGTATAATTTTTTTCAAATAAAACAAATCATATAGTAAATATTTAAACACACAGTAGTGATATGATTAAAATTCAACAAAACAAAGAATTAAATGAATAATATCTAACAACAAAACTGTTTTATTATATAATAAATAAATATTTGTAAAATATTTTGTCTATTAATTTTTTATACTATATATTAGCAGACCAAACCATTAAATATATATTATGAAAAAAGTTCTTTTTGGAGCCGTTATTTTATTTCTGGCCTCCTGTAATAACGACGTCAACTCTGTAAATGAGCCTGCAGAAGCTGAATCTCAAAATGTGCAGGTGGCAAGTAAAAGAGCCTGTCCATCTGATGAAATCAGAGAAGAAGCTCTTAAAAATGATCCGGCATTAAGAGCCAGATTTAATGCCAACCAATTGCAGTCCGACAATTACTCCAGAGATATCTCAATGGGTAAAGTACTTGCAGACGGAACAGTTGAAATTCCGGTTGTTTTTAATGTGATCTATAACACTTCTGCTCAAAATATTTCTGATGCCAGAATTGCAGAACAAATCGCTGTTCTGAATGCAGATTATGGTGCTACAAATTCTGATGTTTCCAATACTCCGGCAGCATTTCAGCCTTATACTGCTGGTGATGTGAAAATCCGTTTCAAACTGGTTGCTACCAACCGTAAGCAAAATTCAAAAACAGGCTGGAAATCTAACCTTAACGAAATGAAGAAAGCCAGCACAGGAGGCATTGATGCTACTGATGCCACTAAGAACATGAACATCTGGGTAGTAAATTCTATTCTTGATGCGAATGGACAAGCTGGGACATTAGGATATGCCTACTATCCTGAATCTGCAGGACTTTGGTATGACGGTCTTGCAATAGGCTATCAGTATATTGGAAAAACAGGTGCTTCTGCTCCATTTAATTTAGGAAGAACTGTTACTCATGAAGTAGGTCATTACCTGAACTTACCTCACCTTTGGGGATCTACAGACACTGGATGTCAGACTGATTATTCTAATGACACTCCAACTTCTCCCGGTCCTAACTATGGTGTTCCATCATATCCATTAAACAGAACTTGCGGCGGAGTAAGTCGTTCTCAAATGTTTATGAATTATATGGATTATGTAGATGACAAAGCAATGGTAATGTTCTCTGCCAATCAAAAGACAAGAATGCAGGCTGTAGTAGCTGCTTCCGGTCCAAGAGCAGGATTAAGATAAAATACATTCTAATTAACTTTAAATAAAATAGCCTGAAATTAATTTTAATTCAGGCTATTTTTATTTTACATATTATTTATAAGATTAAAATATCAGAAAGATTGTTTCAAAGAGACTACCTATTAAAATTATCTTATTATTAGCTTAATAATAAATAAAATAATTTACATAAAATATGTACAGATTAAAATTACGCTACATTTTTTAAAAAATAATTCAATAAATTCACAATTTTTAAAATTAGCAACAATTCATTATTTCGATAAATAAAATATTAAATACATAATAAATAAATATAATCATTGATTTATTTTTAATAAAATACAGAAAACATCTTGCATAATAACTTTAAATAATATAAATTCACCGTCAGAAATCATAGAAAATAACAGCTTATGAAAAAATTATTATTCGGAGCAATTGTATTAAGCTTCATGTCGGCCTGTAACAGCGACAATATGACCAACCAAAGTGAAAACCCAGCGAAGGAAGATGTCTCTTCAGGTGATATGTTTAAAAGGGGTTGTGCCTCTGAAGAGGTAAGGCAGGAAGCATTAAAAAACGATGCCCAGCTTAGACAGAAATTTGTAACGCTTGAAGCCAATACAGAAAAATTCGCCAATGAATTAAAACTTGGAAAAGTTCTTGCAGACGGCACTGTAGAAATTCCGGTTGTGGTCAATGTATTATATAAAACTGCTGCAGAAAATGTATCTGACGCAAGAATCGCTGAGCAAATTGATGTTCTGAATGCTGATTATGGAGGAACAAACACTGATGCAAGCAAAATCCCTGCTGAATTCCAGCCTGTAGGCGCTGGTGATACGAAGGTAAAATTCAGGTTAGTAAATACCATAAGAAAAGCAACAACTAAAACAGGCTGGGCAACCAATGATGATATGAAGAAAGCATCCAAAGGAGGAATTGATGCTACAAGCCCGGCAAATTATTTAAACATCTGGGTGGTAAGTAAAATGACAAGCCAGGGAAGAACTATTCTTGGATACGCTACATTTCCTGAATCTTCAGGATTATGGAATGACGGTGTTGCTATAGCCGCTCCATACTTTGGAAAAACCGGCGCCGCTTCACCATTTAATTTAGGAAGAACCGCAACACACGAAGTAGGGCATTATTTAAATCTTAGACATATCTGGGGAGATGCAAGCTGTGGTAATGACCAGGTTGCAGATACTCCTACACAGACTTCTGAAAATTATGGAAAACCAACGTATCCATTATACAACACATGTAGTGGTGTTCAAAGATCTGTAATGTTCATGAACTATATGGATTATGTAGATGATGCTGCGATGTTTATGTTCTCAGCAGGACAGAAAGCAAGAGTTCAGTCGGTAGTTGCTTCTACAGGAGCAAGATCCGGATTAAGACTTTACTAAAAAAAAAATCGATTTCAATAAAAAAGCCTGAATTTTCTGTTCAGGCTTTTCTTTTATAAAGTTTTCTTATTGTTTTCAGGGGTATAATCCATAAAAATATCGCCATCCAACTCTACAGATTTTACTTTCTTTTTAATAGGAATAGCGAGGTCCGCCTGCTTCTGATTTTTTTCCCACAGCGCAGGTGAGAAATGAAGCTTCTCAACAGATCCGTCTTCATAATTTAAAACAGCATCAAAAGGAATGGCAAATCCACCTACATTATCAACATTGATCGTAAGAAGGTCATTAAGCTGTGAAGCACCGGTAACTTTTAAATCTATATAATTATTGGTATAAAACCAGTTTTGAAAGAACCAATCCAGATTTTTCCCGGATCCTGTATTCATAGAATTAAAATAATCCCATGGCACAGGATGCTTCCCGTTCCAGTTATCCATATAATGACGAAGTGCTTTTTTGAATAGTTCATCTCCAAGATAATCTTTCAAAGCAAGGTATGACAGGGAAGCTTTTACATAAGAATTGTTTCCGTATCCGGCTCCGCTTACCTGTGTACTCATGGTAATAATGGGCTGATCTTGTTCGGCAGAGGGGTCTTTGATCCATTTTTTGACACGGAAGTTTTTATAAAATTCTTTAGCGGCAGCTTCACCGTTTTCATCAATACCGATCAGGTATTCCAATGTAGTAGCCCAGCCTTCATCCATAAATGCATAACGGGTTTCATTAATTCCCATGTAAAAAGGGAAATAAGTATGGGCAATCTCGTGATCTGCAGTAAGCCTTGCATCCCGAAGATCATCTGGAATACTGGTATCATTAATCATCATTGGGTATTCCATATCGGCATACCCCTGAATCGCGGTCATTACATTATAAGGATATTCTACTCCGGGCCAGTTCTTTGAGAACCAATCCAGATTATAGCGCATCCATTCTACATAATGTTCAAAATCTTTTGCACCTGCCCTGTATCCGGCCTGAACGCTGGCTCTTTTGGTTTTTAACTGAACGCTTGCCGCATCCCAGACATAATGGCTGCTTAATGCAAAACAGAAGTCTGTAATATGACTGGCTTTAAATTTCCAGACATTCCATTTGTTCTGTTTCGTTACTTTTCCAGAACTCATTTCCTGTTCGGAAGCAATATGAATCAGCTTATCACTTTTAAGAGAAGCTTTATATCTTTTTAAATATTCAGGCTGAAGCACGGCATCAGGATTCAGGAAATCCCCGGTAGCCCAGACTACGAAATTCTTCGGTGCAGTAATAGCAAAATTATAATCATTAAAGTCATTATAAAACTCCTGTCTGTCGGAATGAGGAAGCATATCCCAGCCATTATAATCATCATAAACTGAAATTCTTGGAAAAGAATAAGCTACATAGAAGGTTTGAGGATCTATCTGCCCTTCTCTCCCACTTTGTACGGAAAGCGGGTATTCCCATTCTATTTTCACCTCAGCTTTAGCTCCGGATTTAAGTGCTTTATTTAATTTTACTTTTTCTACTGTTCCCCAGTCATCACTGTTTACTGCATATTTTTCGCCGTTTACAGCAAAAGATTTAATATGAAGACCTGAAGACAGGAAATCCTTTGATACAGATCCTGATCTTGGAGATTGCGGCTTATGAAGGTTGTTCACAAATCTTATCGCCAGCTCCTGAAGCTGATCCGGACTATTATTACTGTACAGGATCGTTTCTTTTCCTGAAACTACTTTGGTTCCGGCATCCACCTTTACTTCTACATTATATATTCCTTTATTCTGCCAATAATTCTTTCCCGGCGCTCCGGAAGTTTCCCGGGTTCCCTTTTCATGCGCTTTTTTTATATTTCTTGGCATATACAGTTCCTGTGCAGAAATCTGTTGGATGGAAACAGCTGCTACCAGGACGTAAAGAAATCGTTTCATATCTCTAATTTTAAAAAATAAATATCAAAATTAGCGAAAATGTAGCACAGAGCGGTTATTTCTTTTATAATAATGTTTTTATGGTTATTAGTTTTTAATTTTTTATAACCTATCCTGCTCTTCTGCTTTCTTAATCGTCCTGGCATTTTTCACAGACTGATTTCCGAAATTAAATTTCAACGAAACTGAAATACTTTGGGTATCACGGTAATCCAGAAAATAATTATCCTGATTGGCATATTTTGTACTAATTTTTTCCTTCGATGTTTTAAAAATATCATTAAAGAAAAGGCTTCCATCCAGCTTTTTATTAAAGAACTTCTTATTCATCACCAGATAAGCTGTTGACGAACCGGAAATCCTGAAAGTTCCCTGTATAGATGGCGAATTGTACCGATGACCAATTTCAAGCTTCCAGTCACTGTTTTTGTCCAATGTAAAGCTTGTAGAAATATCTGAAGACAAATTCCATATTTTATTTTTATAGAGCAAATCATCAACTCCAATAAAATAATTTTCATTATGTTCAACATTTTCAGAAAGGCTTAAACTCCACCAGGGCTTGATCTGAAAGTTTTTATATAAACTGAATCCATAAGCCTGGCCTTTTTCAATATTCGTGAAATGATAAATCAGATTGTTGGTGCTGGGTTCCTGAAAAGAAATTTCCATTGAGGGATAAATCTCCTTTCTGTAATAAAAATCAAGATTCCATTCTTTCCAGGTGTAGGTAAAATTAAGATTATGAATAATAGTCGCCTTCAGTTTTGGATCTCCCTGAAAATAAGAAAACAGGTTATAGTAAGACTTTGCAGGATTCAGCCATGAATAAGAGGGTCTGCTTATACGCTTTCCGTAAGACAATCCAAATTGATGGTTATTTCCTGTGGTATACTGTGCATACAGGGTAGGAAATAATTTCCAATATTTATTCTTGTTCACTTCATAAGGTTCGGAAACAATTCCTTCAAGATCTGTTTTTTCTGCTCGTAATCCGGCTTTAAAATTCCATTTACCGGGATTATAAGACAGGGAAGAATACAATCCGAAATTATGTTCCTTGTAATCAAAAGCATTGCTTTTATCAGCTCTGTATTGCAGTTGCCCATTTTCATTATCAGAAAAATCCAGCTGGCTATTGGTTTTTACAAGACTGTATTTTGCCCCGGATTCAATTTCCCATTGATCATTTTTCCACTGATAATCTGCCTGTGTAGAATACAGCTGAACATTACTTTGGTCATGGGTTATAAAGTTATTGTCTCCCGGAGCCTGGTTGGCAAAATTAAGATAGGTAATTACATTCTGATATTTCCGGGCATTATTTCCGGCGAAATAATTCGTCCATGACAGCTTACTTTTTTTTACTTAATTTTCTATCCACCAGAAAGCTCAACGAATTGTTGATAGACCTCGACTGATGATCATTGATAGTGAAATAATCAGATTCTACAACATTTTGACTATTATAAATCAATGTCGGAACGCTATAGGTACCAAAAGATTTCGGACTAAAAAAACCTGAATAATTAAGACTTACATTTGTCAGGCTGTCAATTTCATATTCCATATTAAAATTCAGGCTATTCTGACTTTTATTACGGTCTTTTCTATTCATTATACTGACCCACTCTGTTTGATCTTCTATATAATTTACGTGATCGGTACCTTCCCTATAGTAGGTTCCACTTCCAAGATAATAGCTTGCCATGAGAGAAAGTTTATCTTTTTTATAATATTGAGAAATTCCCGCCACTCCTTTTGCATATTGGCTTTGTACATATTTGGAAGAAATAATGCCACGATAGCCTTCTATTTTATTTTTCTTCATGACAATATTCAAAACAGCACTTCCTGAAGCTTCATATTTTGCAGGGGGATTGGTAATGACTTCCACAGACTTTATCTCATCACCCTGGGTATTCTCCAGTAAGTTTTTCAGCTCATCACCTGTCAGCATTACTTTTTTATCATTAATGGTAACCAAGATACTTTGGCTTCCTTTAATTGCCAGCACATCATTACCTGATGTAACTCCAGGTGTTTTTTTGAGAATTTCCCAGGCATTGAGCGAAGAAATATTACTGTTTTCCACATTGAATTCCAGCCTGTCTATTTTTCTTTTAACCACCGGTTTTTGTTTTGTCATGACCACTTCCTGAATCTCTTTGATATCTTTTTTCAAAACAATTTGCAAGATCTTGTCTTGCTTATCAAGGTCCAGCTTTTTTTCAAATTGGGCATATTCCAGATCTTTGACCACTAATTTCACCTCCTTTTCTGAAATACCTTCCAATGTGAAGGCTCCTTCCTCATTGGTCATGATCTTTTTTATTAGGGCATTTTGTGAATTATAAACCTCAATAGAGACTAATGGAAGTTTTTCATTCTGCATATTAACTACCGTTCCGTCAATTTTTTGCTGTTGCGAGAACATCAAAATTGGGAAGAATAGAAAAATCAGAAATTTATACATGATTAATTTTTTTAATAATAAATACTCCTCTGAAACAGTGCAGGGCCGTCACAGAATCCTGGTACAAAAATCCGTATTGATTCAAAGAATTTCGGTTAATGAAAGGTTAAAGATGGGTTAACGTCTGTATTACTGATATTCAAGCGTTAATAAAGTTTAAAACAAAAGAAAAACTCAAATAGAATTCTATTTGAGTCTTACGACAATACTTATAATTAAATTACGAATATGGCAGATTGGCGATATAGGTTACGATGATATTATTTGTATTTCAACATTCGTGTTTCTTATATTTTCCTTATAAATAAAATTTTCCTAAACATTGCTATAAAGTTTAGACCTGGAAGTCCATTCAATTATAATAATCTCCTGGAATTCGCATCTCTTCAATAAGACTTTAATCAGCTGTACAAAACTGAGCATTTAATCTAAGAATTTCGGTTAATGAAAGGTTAATGAAGAGTGAGTGGCTGTTGAAGAGATCCTAAAGTTTTATATTTGTTATTATGATCTTGAAAAGTAAAAATCTTATTGCAGTCTTTGCCGCTTTATTCATGCTTCTTTTGGGGATTCAGGCTTATTTTATGTATAAGACCTATCAGGTAAAAGAGCGTGAAATTTATAGAGACGTACACAGTAAGCTTACAAGATTTACGGATGACCTTGAAGATAAAAGAGAACTAAAAAAGGTATCCGATGACTCATTGCAGTATATTTTTATACGATATAATAGCAGGGAGATCAGCAAAAAAAAGTTTCTCGATCTTTTTGAACAAAGCAGGAAAAAAACTCAGGATCAATTCAGTAATTACGTTGATTATAAATTTAAAAAAGAGGGATATCAGGTTGCAGTAAGGGTTCAATATTTATCCATTATATTTCTTCCTACTAAAACACAGCTTATCGATAAACCTATTACCCTTTTTGAAACAAGAAATAAAGTCGTAAAAGCAGGCATTTCAAATACTGGGAATTGGGAAACCACGTCACAATCTACCTCAGATAATGACCATAAAATCATAAAAAATAATAGTTTTCATGTCAAAAGTCAAACTGATTTTGAAATATTAAATATTAAAAGTATCGTATTTAAAGAACTCACGTTGCTCTTTTTGTGTTGTATTGCAATACTTGCCTGTGTTTTGATACTGTATATTTTTACGGTGAAAAATTTGATCCAACAGCAAAAACAAGTGGAAGTTCTACATACAGTTGTAGACAATATCTCGCATGAGTTCAAGACTCCAATTGCTACTCTGAAAATTGCTTCAAAAACGCTCGCCAAAGGATGGAACCCGGAAACCTTACCTTTGATCGACCGCCAGATTACCCGTCTGGAAAATCTTATGCTACAGCTCCATAAAGATGAAATGGACGTAGAACCATTGGGAACTAAGCCTGAAGATTGGATTTTTTTTATTCAGGATCTTACTTTCACTTATCCTAAAGTACAATTTGAGCTCTGCAATGAGACCACCAGGAAACTTCCTTTTGATAAAAATCTTATGGAAACAGTTATTAAAAATCTTTGTGAGAACAGCGTAAAATATGGAGCTTCTACTGTAAAGACCAGCATTGTTCAGCATCAGCAAAATACAGAGATTGAAGTTTCTGATAATGGTTATGGCATAGAGAAAAAAGAGCTTAAGAATATCTTTGAAAAATTTTACAGGGTTCAGTCCAATAATATTCATAATACCAAAGGCTTAGGTCTCGGACTTTATTTTGTTAGAAAGATCGTCACGAAATATCATGGCAACATAGATGTTTCCAGCCGTCCCAAAGCAGGTACCACCTTTAAAATATCTATCCCTTATGAAAACTAAGATCCTTTTGGCAGAAGATGACCCGGATTTCGGAATGATCCTGAAGCAGTATCTTGAACTGGAGGATTTCGAGGTGGCATGGTTTCAGAACCCTGAAGATATCATTGATCTTTTGTCTACAAATTTTCTTTTTCATATTGGTATTCTGGATATTATGATGCCTTCTGTTGACGGATTTTCTTTAGCTAAAATAATTTTAAAGGAGAAAAATAATTTCCCCTTGCTTTTCCTGACCGCCAAAAATCAGAAGATAGATCGCCTGACGGGACTGAAAATAGGAGCTGACGATTATATTGCCAAGCCCTGCGATCCGGAAGAACTGGTTTTGAGGATCAGAAATATCCTTAAAAGAACCCAGCCAGCAGTTTCTCCCCAAATCAAGATCGGCAGCTACTCTCTGAATACTGAAAAGCTTTTGCTTTCTCATCCGGAAGGAGATATACGGCTTACGGTCCGGGAACGGGAACTGCTTTTGTACCTTCTGAAATATAATGGTACCATGATCAAAAGAGATGATATTCTGGATAGTATCTGGGAAAACAATGATTATTTTACAGGAAAGAAGTCTTGATGTATTTATCAGCAGGCTGAGAAAATACTTCGTTCACGACCCTAAAATAAAAATCCAATCCCTGAGAGGAATTGGATTTGAAGTTGATTTTCCGGTAAACTGATCCTGAATTAAAAAGAAAGCTCTGCTAAAACCGGGAAATGATCCGATGGATACAGCAGATTGTCTCTTCTGTCATTGATATGTCTCTGGGATTTTATTTTAAAACCTTTTACAAAAATATAATCGATTCTGTCTTTAGGAATTTCATTGACGTTGAAACCTGTAAATGTTCCTTTTGGACCGTAAGGTTTTGTTTCGGAATGATAAAAGCTGTCATCCAGATTCTGTGAAAGAATTTTTATAGGCTCAGAGTCATCCGTTAAATTAAAGTCGCCACTCAGCGTTACAGGTAAGTTTTTAGGATTGATTTCTTTGATCTTTTTCAGAATAAGCTCGGAAGATTTTACTCTCGCTATATTTCCGATATGATCAAAATGAAGATTCAGGGCTAAGAATTCTTTTTTTGATTTTTTGTCTTTAAAAATGG
This sequence comes from Chryseobacterium sp. W4I1, assembly GCF_030816115.1. Classification (NCBI taxonomy): domain Bacteria; kingdom Pseudomonadati; phylum Bacteroidota; class Flavobacteriia; order Flavobacteriales; family Weeksellaceae; genus Chryseobacterium; species Chryseobacterium sp. W4I1. Next base: position 4,517,919 of record NZ_JAUSXQ010000001.1, on the reverse strand, counting down.
CATAGGTACAGATCCTGTTAAGCGCTGCATCCCATCCCCGGGATGGTTTTTCGGGTGTCTCGGAAAGCCAGAACGTCCCGGACTTTACCACCTGAAGTCTTTCCGTATCATAAAAAATAGCAGAAAACTCTCCTTTTTCTTTCCCATCATCTCTTCCCACTCCTACGTAATCATAATTTTTAAGCCCGGCCTTGATATCTTTCATCTGCTCCGGAAGTGCTTCCTGAACTCCTAAATAATCGGGATGATAATAATTTAAAAGATCTGCAACATCCTGTTTTCTTTCTGTCCAGGCATTTTCTTTATCTGATGCTACGTTCAGCCTGATATTGAAGCTCATCACTTTAAGATCCTGCGAAAATCCCAATGCAAAAAGCATTAAGGATACCATTGAAAATCTGAAATTCATAACCATAATTGTAAATTAGATCAACAAAAATAAAACATCTTTCTGAGAGGAGGTGAAGGTTTGGAAATACATTACTGTTAATTTGTAAGAAAGGAGGCTGGAAGTGAGAAGTTGGAAGTTAAGGTAGCCGAAAGAAGCAATTTTAGTTTTAGCTTAGTTTTAAATTTGATTATTTATATGTTACTAGTGACGATTGTTGACCTGGAGATCCAATAGTGCCTCCATCTTCTGACCTCCATCTTCCATCTTCTTTTTACTTCAACAAAAAAACCTAAACTTCAAGCTCATGAAGTTTAGGTTTTTTAATAGGAATTAAAGCTGAATTTTATTCTTTATTGAATTCATACTCTCTCCCACCTTGTTTAAAAACAACAGTCTTTTTATCTTTACTGAATACAAGCGTTATAGCAGCTTCTTCAAAAGTAAACTGACTGTCACCTGCGTATTGCAGAGGAAATTCCTGCTGATTTCCAGCCTTAGCGTAAAGCTGTCCGTTTTTATCTGCAAAAACCAGTTTGATAGGAGCACTCTTAGTAGAATAGGTTCCTGCAAAATCTTTTGTATTAATCTTATCGACTGGCTTCGTCTGTGCTGAAGGCCAAATATTATTCGCCGAATTAACATCCGGAATCATCCCATCCGGATCCAGCATTACTTCACTGATCTCTTTATTTGAATTTAATTTGAACAGCCATTCTGTGTTTCGTTTCCAAACCTCAACAGGGATTTTCACAATCTGTTTTGTACCGTCTTTAAATTTCACCTGAACAGTTGTAGGCATTGGCAGCTGACCAAGATTTTCAACAGTGATCTGAGCTCCGTTTTTAAAATCGTCATTTACGTATTTTACATCTTTAACAGATTGATCAATCTTCCATTTGTTCATGAACCAGCCTCTCCAGAACCAGTTCAGCTCTTCACCGGACACATTTTCCATGGTGTGGAAGAAATCCCAAGGTGTAGGATGCTTGAAAGCCCATCGGTCGATATAGGTTCTAAAAGCTTTGTCAAATTTTTCAGGACCAAGAATAGTTTCTCTCAAAATCTGCAGCCCCATTCCCGGTTTAAAGTAAGCCAGCACCCCAATGCTTCTTTCTTTCATATTATCCGGTCCTACCATGATGGGTTCAATATTGTCACTCATCATAAAACTTCCGGTCTTGGCAATACTTTTCTTTGTATAATATTCTCCGTTGTTAAAGGCCTGTGTAGACAGCTCATTGATAAAAGTATTGAAGCCTTCATCCATCCATGCAAACAGTCTTTCATTGGAACCTACGATCATCGGGAACCAGTTGTGCCCGAATTCATGATCGGTAACGCCCCAAAGATCTTCCCCTGCAGAATTCATATGACAGAATACGATTCCCGGATATTCCATTCCGCCTTCATTTCCTGCTACATTGGTTGCAGCCGGATAGGTATATTCATACCATTTCTGAGAATAATGCTCAATAGCTGCCTTTGTATATTCTGTAGACCTTCCCCAGGCTTTTTCACCTGCACTTTCTGAAGGGTAAGCTGATATAGCTACAGATTTTTTACCGCTTGGAAGATTTATTTTTGCAGCATCCAGAATAAATGCCGGCGATGAAGCCCACGCAAAATCACGCGCCTGATCTATTTTAAATTTCCAGGTTTTGGTTCCTGAAGCCTGGTTCTTCCCAATTTCAGATTCCGGACGGATCATAACGGTCTTATCACTGTTCCTTGCCTGCTCCCAACGGTTATTTTCTTCTTTGCTATATACTTCTTTATAATTCAGAAGTTCTCCCGAAGCAACTACATAATGGTTAGCCGGCACAGTAATATTAGCATTGATATGACCATATTCCAGATAAAATTCTGAAGCCCCCACATAAGGAAGGGTATTCCAGCCCATTACATCATCGTAGACACACATTCTTGGGTACCATTGGGCAATGGTAAATATTTTCCCGTTTTTCGTATTCTGAACCCCCATTCTGTCAGATCCGTATTCCGGAGAAACAAATGAATATTCAATTTTAATTTTCGCTACGCCACCTTTTGCCTTCAGCTCTTTTGGAAGGTCAATTTGCATTCTTGTATCCGTAATGGTATATTTTACATCTTTACCATCAAACTTTACAGATTTAATTTTATAGCCACCGTCCAGTTCTTCACCGTGAGCACCATTTCTACTTCCTGATGCCGGAACTACTGCATTGCCACGGGAATCTTTCGCAAATAAATTCTGGTCAAGCTGCAGCCACAGGAAACCCATCTGGTCAGGACTGTTATTAGTATAGGTAATATCGGCCGTACCGGTTATTTCATTTTTAGCATCATTTAGGCTAATATTAAGATCATAATCTGCTGAATTCTGCCAGTAAGCATGTCCCGGCTGTCCGCTTGCAGAACGTGTTTCTGTCCCCGTTTGAGGATAGAAAAAAGGTTTGAACGCCTCTACATAACTGTATTTTGGGCTTTCCTGGGCTAATGCAGACCCTGAAAACAGGAAGATTGCCGCTGCTGCAACAAGGCTTGGAAGTTTATAATTCATTTGGAATAATTTATACTATTTCTTTGATAAGTTATAAAAAAACCCGGAATCGTTACAAGTCCGGGTTCATTTTATAAAAATTTAATTTAATTTGCTTTTTTTGCCTTGATCATGGCTTCCAGTGCATCCCACATTTCTTTTGGAATATCTTCAAGCATGTTGAATTCTCCGGCCCCCTGAAGCCATTCGCCACCGTCTATGGTCACCACTTCACCATTCATATAAGCGGAATAATCTGAAACCAGATAAGCCGCAAGATTGGCCAGCTCCTGATGCTCTCCTACTCTTCTCAAAGGAACCTTCTTTTTCATATCGAATTTTTCCTGAAGATCTCCCGGAAGCAGTCTGTCCCAAGCTCCTTTGGTAGGGAAAGGCCCCGGAGCAATGGCATTAAAACGGATACCGTATTTTGCCCACTCAACAGCTAAAGATCTGGTCATAGCCAAAACTCCTGCTTTCGCGCACGCTGAAGGAACCACATAAGCAGATCCCGTCCACGCATAAGTGGTCACAATATTAAGCACTGTTCCAGGACTTTTAGAATCAATCCAGTGCTTTCCTATAGAAAGTGTACAGTTCTTTGTCCCTTTTAAAACAATATCTAAAATAGAATCAAAAGCAGAATGCGTCAGTCTCTCTGTCGGCGAAATAAAGTTTCCGGCAGCATTGTTCAGTAGAATATCAATTCTTCCAAATTCTTTCAAGGCAGCTTCTTTCATTGCTTCCACCTCATCCCAGTTTCGCACGTCGCAGGCAACGCAAAGAACTTTTCCACCGGTCTCCTCTTCCAATTCTTTTGCAGTTCCTTGTAGTTTTTCCAGGTTACGGGAAGTAATCACCACTTTTGCTCCCAGTTCAAGAAAATATTTGGTCATTGCTTTTCCAAGGCCGCTTCCGCCACCCGTTACAATCGCAACTTTACCTTCTAATGCACCTTCGCGCAGCATGGGCTGTGTATATAAATTCATATGATTTTATTTTTCCTAAAAATACTAAATATTGAATTCATCCCATTTAAAATAATGGGATAAATAATAATGTTATAAATAGTATACAACTTAAGATAAAGAGAACTTGTCCAAAGGTTAAAAAAAAGATGTCTGCTTTTTCATGCAAAGCTTAATCTTATGCTATATGACATTTCGAAGTATCCTTCAATATCCATAAACTGCTTAACCCCAGAAAAGAGCATAAAAAACAACCCTGCCACGAATGACAAGGTTGTTATATTATTATGACCATCAGGTCTTCAAAGGTTTATTATGAAACCACTACTCCTTTAAATGAAAGTGTTTTAGGAGTTTTGCTATCGCTGGTAGTTACATTTACTGTTTTCATAAATGCTCCTGCTGCCGCTGCATTATAGCTTGCTTCTACAAAACCTTTTTTCCCTGGAAGGATTGGAGTTTTAGTATAGTCTGCAGTTGTACATCCACATGAAGGTGCCACATTTTCAATTACGATAGGCTTTGAAGAAGTATTGGTAAATTCAAATCTGATCACTTTAGGTTTTCCCTGAGGAATATTTTCCTACATCAATGGATTCTGATTTCCATTTAATAGCATCTGCCATTACTTTTACTACTGGAATAGCATCAGCAGGAAATACATTGGCATAGAACGGAGAGAATGCCAAAACTGCAAGAAGTGCTGAAATTTTCAATTTTTTCATAAGTATAAATTTAATAGTTAAAAATTCTAAGGAGTTGGTAATTGTTTACCGATATGACAAATGTAAAGCCGATTATTGATACAACTTGTTAACTGCTATCAAACATTTGTTAACAAGTTGTTAATGATGAAAGATAAATAGATATTTTTGGATAATATTGCCTGAGAAAGATGGAAATAAAAAAGCTCAATATTATTATAACGCTCGGGTTGATTGCTATTATCGGAATTCTGATAGCCCAGCTTTTGTGGACCCGGCAGGCCTATAATCTTGAAGATAAAAAATTTAACCAAACCGTTAATATTGCCCTGCTTGAAGTGGTAGAAAAATTGTCCGGCGGAAAGACCTCCTTTACTGAAAGCCCGGTACAGAACATTTCCAACGATTATTACGTGGTTAATATCAATAATGATTTTCATCCTGCCATGCTGGAATATTATCTGAAAACAGAATTTAACCGTCTGCAGATCAAAACAGATTATGTATATGCTTTATACAATTGCCACAGCGATAAGATGATCTATGGGAAATACATGTCAAAAAATCAGGAACCGCCAAGTGATAAAGTTATTAATTTCCCGAAGCATAAAAACCTTGTCTACTATTTCTCTATACGTTTCCCTGATAAAACCACATACCTGATCAGCTCATTAAGATTTTGGTATGTGCTTACAGCAGCACTTATTATTATTCTCCTGATCTATGTTTATTCTATATATACTATTATTCAGCAAAAAAAATTCTCGGAACTGCAGCGGGATTTCATCAATAATATGACCCACGAGTTCAAAACTCCTCTTTCTTCAATACTTTTAGCTTCAGAAGCACTCAACAAACAAGATATCATTCAGGGAAACCCTAAACTGCAGACTTATACTTCCATCATCACCAAGCAAAGCTACAAGCTGAATAACCACGTCGAAAAAATACTGAATATTGCCCGAAACGATGCTTCCGGACTATCTTTAAAACCTCAGAAAATAGTTTTACTGCCCTTTATCATAGAAATTGTAAACACGATACGCCAAAAGAATGAAAATGTCTCTATTAAGGTAGATATTGATAGCAGTATTTCAATAATTGCAGATGAATTTCATTTTACCAATATCATTTACAACATTCTGGATAACTCCATCAAGTATTGTGATACAACCCCAAATATCCTCATTTCAGCATTTAAAGATTCAAAAGGTTTATATTTAAAGTTTAAAGATAACGGGATGGGTATTCCTTCTAAAAATATTCCTCATATTTTTGATAAATTTTACAGGGTAGCAGCCAATAGAAGTGATGAAATTAACGGCTTTGGACTGGGATTATTTTATGTAAAAAAAATCGTTCAGCAACATAACTGGAAAATTTCAGTTGAAAATAATCTGGATAAAGGAATTACCATTACGCTGTTTTTACCCTTTTGAAATAATAAGCCACATTATGGAAAAATCCAAAATTTTATATGCAGAAGACGACGAGACAATAGCTTTCCTGATCCAGGACAGCCTGGAAGCTTTTTATGAAATCGACTGCTATTCTGATGGCAAATCGGCGCTGGATGCATTCAACAGCCAAAGTTTTGATATCTGCCTCTTAGACATTATGATGCCCGAAATGAACGGTTTTGAAGTGGCACAGCACATTCGTGATAAAAATTCCGAGATCCCCATTATTTTCATTTCTGCAAAAACTTTAAAAGAAGACAGAATTAAAGGCCTTAAAATTGGCGCAGACGATTATCTCGTAAAACCTTTCAGCATTGAGGAACTGATTTTAAAAATCGAGGTTTTTCTGAAACGCAGGAAGAAAATGAACAGCGCACCGCAGCAATATAAAGTAGGGAAATACAGTTTCGATCCAAAAAACTATACTTTACAGGATACTGAAAATACCATTACTCTTACCCAAAGAGAATCCGAATTGCTTTTCTATTTTATCCGTCACAAAAATACAGTGCTAAAAAGACAGGACATCCTAAGGGTTGTTTGGGGCGATGATGATTATTTTATGGGAAGAAGCCTTGATGTATTTATTTCCAGACTGCGGAAAGTATTTGCAGATGACGAAAGTATTTTAATCGAAAATCTACACGGAATAGGTTTTCGGTTTTCTGAAAAACAATAAATTTTAAATCAATCAAGCGATAAATCATTATTGTTTTTGAATTAATTAAATTTACTCTCCGAAAAAATATATTTATCTATGAAAAGATCAGGAACTGCTGTTTTTCTTTTTCTTCTATTTTTCAGTTTACATCTTAAAGCTCAAAAATTTGAAAAATTAATTCAATATGTAAATCCATTAATAGGTACCGAAAAAATGGGCCACACCTATCCCGGCGCAACTGTTCCTTTCGGGGCTGTACAGCTGAGTCCTGAAACGGATACAATCTCGTATGAACTTAATGGAAAATACAATGGTGAAGTTTATAAATACTGTGCGGGATACCGATATGAAGACAAGACCATTGTAGGCTTCAGCTCGACACATTTCAGCGGAACAGGACATTCTGATCTCGGAGATTTTTTAATTATGCCAACCGTGGGGAAACTACAGCTAAATCCGGGAACAGCATCCAATCCTGAAAGTGGTTATAGAAGTAGATTTTCTCATGAGAATGAAAAAGCAGAAGCGGGATATTATAAAGTAAAACTGGATGATCACAACATTCTGGCAGAATTGACAGCTTCCACAAGAACCGGAGTTCAACGGTATACATTCCCAAAATCTGACCAGGCACATATTATTTTAGACCTTACCGCAGGAATTTACAATTACGAAGGCAAAAATGTGTGGACTTACGTTCGTGTAGAAAATGATGGTACAGTAACAGGCTACCGCCAGACTAACGGCTGGGCAAGGACAAGAACCGTTTATTTCGCTATGAAGTTTTCAAAGCCTTTTAAATCATACGGACAGAAAAACTATGATGGGAAGCAGGTCTATAATGGATTCTGGAGAAAATTTGACCAAACAAAAAACTTTCCCGAGATCGCAGGCAAAAACCTGAAAATGTATTTTGATTTCGACACTGAAGAAAATGAAGCTGTCGAAGTAAAACTGGCTATCTCTCCGGTGAGCCAAGTCAATGCATTGGAAAACCTTGAAAAAGAAACCGCAAACCTCTCTTTTAATCAGATAAAAGCTAAGGCCCAGGAAAACTGGAATAAAGAACTGAATAAGATTGTCATCAAAGGCTCAGAAACAGAAAAAACGAATTTCTATACTGCAATGTATCATACTTTCATCAGCCCTACCACTTATATGGATAGCAATGGGGAATATAAAGGTTTGGATCAGAACATACACACGACAGCAGATTTCACGAACTATACAACATTTTCACTCTGGGATACGTACCGGGCACTTCATCCTTTCTTTAATATCATCCAGCCGAAACGTAATAATGATATGGTAAAATCCATGATGGCCCATTATGATCAGTTCTCTATGAAAATGCTTCCAATCTGGTCACATTATGCCAATGACAACTGGTGCATGAGCGGATATCACAGTGTAAGTGTAGCTGCAGATGCCATTATCAAAGGAAATTATACAGGTGATCCAAAAGAAGTACTGAAAGCCTGCATCGCAACAGCCAATAAAAGAGATTATGAAGGAATCGGATACTATATCGACAATGGCTATATTCCTGCCGAGAAAAGTGGAACATCAGTTTCCAACACCCTGGAATATGCTTATGACGACTGGGCCATTGCCCAATTGGCAAAACATTTAGGCGAAACTGAAATTTATAACCAATTCATCAAACGTTCTGAAAACTGGAAAAATAATTTTGACCCAAAAGCAGGTTTTATGCGTCCCCGACTGGCAGACGGAAGCTTTAAAAAAGATTTCGATGTACTAAGCACTCACGGACAGGGCTTTATTGAAGGAAACTCCTGGAACTACAGTTTTTTCGTTCCCCAAAATCCGGATGAATTAATGAAAATGATGGGCGGAAAGAAAAAATTCGCTTCAAAACTGGATGAATTGTTTACTATGCATCTTCCGGATGAGTTTTTCTCAGATACAGAAGATATAACCCGGGAAGGAATCATCGGCGGATACGTTCACGGAAACGAACCGGCTCACCATGTTGCTTATTTTTACAACTGGGCAGGACAGCCCTGGAAAACCCAGGCCCAGATCCGTCGTATTTTAGAGATGCAGTACAAAGCTACACCGGATGGCCTCGGCGGAAATGATGATGCAGGACAGATGAGTGCGTGGTATATTTTAAGCTCACTAGGATTTTACCCTGTAGCACCGGGCTCAGAAGATTATGCAATCGGAAGTCCGGCTGTGGATAATGCGATTTTGAATCTGGAAAATGGGAAAACGTTTGAAATTGAAGCCATAAATCAAAGTTCAAAGAATGTATATGTTGAAAAAATTCTTCTGAATGGAAAAGAGATTAAAAATTTCAATCTAAAACATTCTGAAATCGTGGCTGGTGGAAAACTGACGTTCTATATGAGTAATAAAGCGAAAAAATAGTTTTTCTTCCATCACAAAAGTTCCAAAATATTTTTGGACACTTAAATTATTTTTAAGTTGATACATTGCGCATAGAAAGAGCACTTAAGTTTTTTGAAAAACTTTGACACCTACAATTCGTCGGATCAAAATTCCCCTCCTCTGGAGGGGTGGCGAAAATTCAAAGAATTTTTGACGGGGTGGTTTTGCGCATCAATAATCAAAAAAAACAAAAAGGGGCAATATGTTGATACACATTGCCCTTTTCATTTTATCTTTCTATTCTCAATTACTCGCCAACTTCAAAAAGTAATCTCTCCCCAAATTTTTCATCTGCAATCTTCCCATTATCATAAACCAGGTTTCCATTCACAAAAGTATGGGTTACCTTAGAATGCAGGTTCATTCCTTCTAAAGGACTCCAGCCACATTTATATAGAAGGTTATCTTTAGCAACTGTCCAGTCTGCATTTAAATCAACTAAAACCAGATCTGCCTTATACCCTTCTCTTACAAAACCTCTTTTTTCAATTCTGAAAAGTATGGCAGGATTATGAGACATCTTTTCAACAATTTTTTCTAAAGAAATTTTTCCTGTTTTATAGTTTTCCAGCATCACAGGCAATGAATGTTGCACCAAAGGAGCGCCAGAAGGACATTTTGTATATGTATTCTGCTTTTCTTCAGCTGTGTGCGGCGCATGATCTGTAGCAACGACATCAATTCTACCATCAAGAAGCGCTTCCCAAAGTCCGTCTTTGTCTTTCTGCGTTTTTACAGCAGGATTCCATTTGATCAGAGAGCCTTTCGTTTCATAGTCATCATTGGTAAATGTTAGATGATGAACGCATACTTCTGCTGTAATCTTTTTATCCTTTAAAGGAATATCATTTCTGAATAATGCTGTTTCCTTTGCCGTTGAAAGATGGAAAACGTGAAGTCTTGCTCCCGTTTTTTCTGCCAATTCAATTGCTTTGGAAGAAGATTTGTAACAGGCTTCCTCACTTCTGATCAAATGGTGAAATTTTACAGGAATATCTTCTCCATATTCATCCAGGTATTTCTGAGTATTGGCCTTTATAGTCGCTTCATCTTCACAGTGAACAGCAATCAGCATTTTGGTGCTGCTGAAAATATTTTCCAGGGTTTCAGGATTATCTACCAGCATATTTCCCGTAGAAGAACCTAAAAATAATTTAATTCCCGGAACATTTCTGGGATTGGTTTTTAAAACTTCTTCAAGGTTATCATTCGTTCCACCCATCATAAAACCGTAATTGGCGTATGCTTTCTGAGAACCAATTTCATATTTATCAGCCAATAATTCCTGGGTAACCGCATTGGGAACCGTATTCGGTTGATCAATAAAGCTTGTTATTCCACCAGCAATGGCAGCCCTTGATTCACTTTCAATATCACCTTTATGTGTCAGGCCCGGATCTCTGAAATGCACCTGGTCATCAATCACACCCGGCAAAAGATATTTTCCTGAACCGTCTATGATCTGGTCTGCTTCTTCAGAAATATTGGATCCTATTTTAAAAATAAGGTCATTTTGTATTAAAATATCACTTTCGAATGTCCTGCCTTCGTTTACGATCTTTACATTTTTTATAAGAACTTTCATTTCAATTTATTTCCCGGTAAAATTAAGATTTTATGTTTTAATTAGCTTCAAAATCACAAACCGAATACTTAAAGTTTTACATTTGTAAAAAAATTTCGATTTTGTATAAGAAACTATTAGGACAAACAATCATCTACGGAGTAGGAGCTATAGCACCTAGAATTATTTTGTTTATCCTTAATCCGCTTTTGATCTATAAAATTCCCAATGAAGGGTTTGCAATTTTCACACAGCTTTACGCCTGGATCTCATTTGTTAATATTATACTTTCCTTTGGTTTTGAAACGGCTTATTTTCGATTTTCTGCCGAAGAAGGGAATGAAAAAAGGACTTTCAACACTTCATTTTGGTTTCTGTTTTCAACTTCCACTGTTTTTCTGGCATTATGCTACCTCTTCAATCAGCCTATTGCCGATTATTTAGGGTACCATGCCAATCCTGAATATATTAAATGGTTTGCTTTAATTGCCTTTTTTGACAATTTATTAGTAATCCCTTTTGCATGGTTGCGTTTTCACAATAAACCTATCAAATATTCTGCAGTAAGAGTTGTTCAGGCTATATTTCAGGCTGTTTTTACCGCAGCTTTGTTCTTCTGGATTCCGGAAAATATATCAAAAGGTTTTGGTTTGACTCAAAATGTAGATTATCCGTTCTTCAGTAATTTAGCGGGAAGTGCCCTAGGCTTTTTATTATTATTTCCTATTATATTAAAAGTAAGATTTCAGTTTGTAACCGCTCTGTTTGGCCGTATGATCAAGTATTCCTTTCCACTCATGCTCGCCGGTTTAGCATTTATGGTCAATGAAAACTTCGATAAATCAATCCAGAGAAATCACATTTCAGATGAAGAAGCCGGTGCCTATGGTGGATGCTATAAACTGGCGGTGCTTATGACATTATTCGTTACTGCTTATCGAATGGGTATTGAGCCTTTCTTTTTTAAACAAATGGACAAAGGGGATGCTAAGAAAACCTATGCTAAAGTGGCAGAATATTTTGCCTTTTTTGCATGTGCAGTAGCTTTAGGGATTATCGCTAATATTGCTTGGCTGAAAGACGTTTTTATACCCAACCAATCGTATTGGATCGCCATAGATATTATCCCTATTATTGTCATTGCCAATCTTTGTTTTGGAATTTATTATAACTTTTCTACCTGGTATAAAGTAACAGACAGAACCACTGTTGGAACTGTCATTTCATGGCTTGGAGCAGGTATAAATATTGGTATGAACCTTTTAGCATTAAACTATTACCATAGCATGATAGGATCTGCATGGGCAACCTTCGGAGCTTATGTTATCATGATGATCGTATCTTATGTATTAGGTCAAAAATATTATCCAATACCTTACAGGATGAAGAAAATATCTTTCTTTTTAATATTACTTGGAGTTTTTAGCTTTATTATTGTAAAATATCTTAACTATAATATCATAACGAGTAATGTATTGTTTTTGATCTTTGTAGGAGTTTTGATCTATTCGGAAAAAGATATGTTGCTGTCAAGAATAAGAAAAAACTGATTCTGGCCTCTAATTTGATGCTATTGAATTCTTTTTAAAAAAAAATTAAACACTGGTTTATAAAGATGATAAATATTATAATCAGAAATGGTTTTAATTATTACCTTTAGCCTTATCAAAATAACACTAAACACTAACAACTAAACATTATCATATAATTTATGAAAATAATTGTTCCTATGGCTGGACGCGGTTCCAGATTACGTCCACATACGCTGACCGTTCCAAAACCTCTTATTCCTATTGCAGGAAAACCAATTGTACAGAGATTGGTAGAAGACATTGCTAAAGTAGCTGGAGAAAAAATAGAGGAAGTAGCATTTATCATTGGAGATTTTGGACCGGAGATTGAAAAATCTTTACGTCAGATAGCCGAAAAACTGGGAGCAAAATGCAGTATATACTATCAGACCGACCCTCTGGGAACAGCCCATGCCATTAAATGTGCAGAGGATTCTATGCAGGGAGATGTAGTGATTGCCTTTGCAGATACTCTCTTCCGTGCAGATTTCCAGCTGGATAAAAATTCGGATGGAGTAATCTGGGTAAAAAGTGTAGAAGATCCTTCAGCTTTCGGGGTGGTAAAATTGGATAACTATGGTTTTATTACGGATTTCGTTGAAAAACCTGAGACTTTCGTTTCAGATCTTGCGATCATTGGTATTTATTATTTCAACAGTGCAGAGAAGCTGATGAATGAGATCAATTATATTATGGATAATAATATAAAAAATGGTGGCGAATATCAGTTGACAACCGCCTTAGAAAACCTGAGAGCAAAAGGTGCAAAATTCTCTTTAGGAAAGGTAAACGACTGGATGGATTGCGGAAACAAAAATGCAACCGTAGAAACCAACAGTAAAATTCTTGAATATGAAAGAGAAGAAATGCTTAAATATCCGGCATCAGCAGTGATTGAAAACTCTTTGATCATTCAGCCATGCTTTATCGGTGAAAATGTAAAGATTTCCAATTCTAAAATAGGACCAGGCGTTTCATTAGGAAATAATACAATCATCGTTAATTCCAATATTGAAAACTCACTGATCCAGGAAAACACAAGAATCAATCATGGTAATCTTTCCAATTCTATGATCGGAAATTCTGCACAGTATTTTGGAGTTTCAAGAGAGATTTCTTTAGGAGATTATTCTGTTTTAGATTTTTTATCTAAATAAGATCAGAAATATTTAATATAAAACAAGATACACTCAAACCACACAATATTTTTTGTGTGGTTTGGCTTTAATATTGCAGCGTATTTTTTTTAATTGAAAGATAAATACATGAAAAACTGGATCCCCCTACTTTTTATACTTCTTACCCTTGCATCCTGTAAGACAAGGAATGCCGCTAAAAAAAACAATAGCAGCACTCAGGACAGTACCGTCATTGCAGATGATAACAGGAATCCCAAAGATGTCAATGAGCCGGTGAGAGATAAAATTACTTTCTACGAAAATGTACTTATACCTCCAAAGTTTGATCAGATCAAGATCAACACTAAAGTAAATGTAGAAACAGGAAATTTTATTCCAACGCTTGATGCTGTTATCTATATTGAAAATGATAAAAAAGTATACATGAATCTTCAGGCATTCTTCATTGGAGTAGCCAAAGGGATCGCTACCCCAGAAGGAATCAAAGGACAGGACAAAACCAGCAAGACCTACATTGATTCAGATTTTGATTATTTAAATAATTTACTGAACGTCAACTTCATCGATTATAAATCGCTGGAAAAGATATTAATGGGCAGAACTTTTGTAAAGATCAGTGATTCCCAATTTACGCTGACGAAAAATATGCAGGGATTTAAAATGGTTTCCAACAGCAATCAGAAAATTGTTACCGACCAAAAAACAAGAGAGTACAAAATTACCCTTCAGTATGACACCAATTATGATCTTCTGAGTGTTAATTTAAAAGATGTTTTAACTCCTGACGAACTGGAAATCTCTTATAGTAACTGGGGCGAATACAATGGAATCCGACTTCCAAAAAATGTTAAAATAATTATAAAAGGCTCAAAATCCAGTCAAATTTTACTGGAAAACACGAAATTTGACTTTTCGAGGATGGAAACACCTTATTCTGTACCATCCAGTTATAAGAAAATTGAGATTAAATGATTAGAAAATTTAGCTTTTTAATAGGTATTCTACTGTTCAGCCTGCATCAGGGACAGCAGAACAAGGAACAGCTTCAGAAACAGAATGCCGATCTTAAAAAACAAATTGTACAGATAAACAACGATTTAGCTAAAACCAAAAGCGAATCTAAACTTTCAGTGGCATATCTTACCAACGTCAATAAAAAATTAACTTTACGAGAAAAGGTATATACTAATACTCAGAAAGAAAAAAGATTTATTGAGGATGAGATCTATTTACGCCAGCTGGATATCAACCGCCAAAACAAAGAATTAGCCATTCTTCGAAAGAATTATGCTGATGTTCTCGTCAATGCTTACAAAAACAAAGGGGTACAAAATAAAGTAACCTTCATTCTTTCATCCAAAAATCTAGGGGAAGCCATAAGAAGAGTACAGTATCTGAAACAGTATGCTGACTATCAGGATAAAAAAGCGGCAGAAATAACCAATGCAGCTAACCAGATTAAAAAATCGATCGCTCAAAAACAAAATTCCGCCAGAGAAAAGGAAAGTCTTCTTGTCAATCAGCAGAAAGACCTGGCAACCATTAATGCAGAAAGATTGCAGAAAGAACAGCTGGTAGCGGATTTCAAGAAAAACGAAGCAAAACTTACTACTGAACTGAAGGTAAAGCAAACTCAATCTAAGGTTCTGGAAGGACAAATCAGAGCGATTATCGCCGAAGAAATAAGAATAGCAAAAGCTGAAGAAGAAGCCCGTAGAAAGGCTGAAGCAGAAAAAATACGTCTTGCCAAACTAGCTGCTGAAAGAGAAAAAGCCAGAATTGAAGCTGAAGCTAAAGCAAGAGCTGAAGCATTAGAAAGAGAAAGAAAACTGGCCGAAGCTGAAGCTAAAAAAGCAGCTGATCTTGCTGCAAAAAGAGCTGAAGAAGAAAAAAAGCGTAACGAAGAAGCTGCAAGAGCTGAATCCAATGCAAAAGACGAAGCACGAAGAGTAGCCGCGAAAAAAGCATCTGACGAAGCAAATATCAGGGCAAAAGAAGCATCAGATAAACTTGTTGCCGCCAGAGCAGCAGAAGCTGCTTTGAACAAAAGAAAAGAAGAGGAGAAAAAAGCTGCAGAAACTAAAGCAATGACCAGCTATGGAGTGACAACATCTACCGGAAGCAGTTTTGCAGACAGCAGAGGAAAACTCGGATATCCTGCAGACAGAGCCGGACAGATCACTCACCGTTTCGGAAGACAGCCTCACCCGGTTTTTAAAAATATTACTGAAGAAAACAACGGTATTAAGATCTCTGTACCTTCAGGTACAAGGGCAAAGTCGGTATTTCCTGGCTCAGTGTCTTCAGTACTTGCCAACAGTGACGGAACAAAAACGGTCATGGTAAAACACGGAAATTATTTTACGATCTATTCTAACTTAGGAAACGTAAGTGTTTCCAAAGGACAGCAGGTTTCTGCCGGTACACCGGTAGGTACAATCGCTCAGGATTTCGATGGTTCCTATACCCTTGATTTCCAAGTATGGAACGGAAATTCACCAGTTGATCCATTAGGTTGGATTTCATACTAAAAAAAGCTTAACTTTGCAAAAATCTTAAGAGATGAACACACTAACAATACTTGCCTTATCTTGGCAGCACATCCTTATCGTAGCGATCCTTTTGGTATTGCTTTTTGGAGGAAAAAAAATTCCGGAATTAATGAGAGGAGTTGGTTCAGGAATCAAAGAATTTAAAGATGCAGTGAAGGAAGAAGACAAACCAGGTTCTGAAAACAAAACCTCTTCGAACAGTAATAATACTCCCAGCAACTAAATTCTTCAGAATTAATGAATTTCACTGAGACTGCATGGAAAGTCTTCAATCAATCTATTGAAGACTATCACGTGTCCGATGACGTTAACACTCTAATTAATAACCCGTTCGAAAAAGACAGTTTGGAACGGATTTTGTATGCAAAGAACTGGATTGATACCGTTCAATGGCATTTGGAAGATATTATTAGAGATGAAAATATTGATCCCGTTGAAGCTCTTCAATTGAAGAGAACGATAGATTCTTCTAACCAGAAGAGAACAGATCTGGTAGAATTTATCGACAGCTGGTTCCTTACAAAGTTTGAAAATATAACTCCAAAACCTGATGCAAAAATCAATACAGAAACTCCCGCTTGGGCTGTAGACAGATTATCAATTCTTGCATTAAAGGTTTATCATATGTCACTAGAGGCCAATAGAGAATCCGCTTCGGAAGAGCACCGTGCAAACTGCCAGGTAAAACTGGATGTACTGCTTGACCAAAAGGAAGACCTATCTACTTCTATAAATCAGTTGCTTACTGATATTGAATACGGTAATGTTAAGATGAAAGTATACAAACAAATGAAAATGTATAACGATGATAGTCTTAACCCGATCCTCTATCAAAAGGGGCAACAGAAATGAGAAAACTATTTTTTTTTGGAGTACTAGTATTAATTATAACTTCCTGTGCAACGGAAAAGCTTAATCTTTCTCCGCTGTCTAATAATTTTTATAGCGAAACTAAAGGTTCTGATTCCGATAAAGGGGCAAAAAAAGGCTTTGATATCAATATCAAAGAAAATGTGAATGCTTCTGAAATTTCTAATCTGATTTCTACTTTTCCAAAGTTTAAGAATAACAGTTTAAATGAAGAAATTACCAGCTTGAAATATAGCCTTCAGAATTATTTATATGCCATTGATGCCAACAACCCGGCAGGAAAGAACAGAGCAGTTAAAAGCTTCGAAAAATCATATAAGAAAATTCAAAAACTCAGACAGCAGCTTGACAAAGATGATGATGAAGTTCTTAACAGATACCTGGTTCGCTTAAAAACCAATATTTCTGTAATCGAAGATTCTTTAAAAGGAAATTAAAAAACTAACCACTATTAATGATTAAAATTCAGGCAGAAGCCAATGTTCCTACAGAACACGGCTCTTTCCGAATGATCGCTTTCTCCGAAAACGAAAATGACTGGATGCCACACATGGCCATCGTTGCAGAAAATACAGATTTTTCAAAACCGGTGAACGTACGTTTCCACTCAGAATGCATTACAGGAGAAGTTTTCCATTCAAAAAAATGCGAATGCGGCCAGCAATTAGATGCCGCAATGAAATATACCCATGAACACGGAGGAATTATTGTTTATCTCCGCCAGGAAGGAAGGAACATAGGGATTATTAATAAGCTAAAAGCTTATTCACTGCAGGAAAAAGGTCTTGATACGGTACAGGCGAACCTTGAACTGGGACTTCCTGCTGACGACAGAAAATTCGGTGTTGCCATCGATATTTTGAACCTGCTTGATGTAAAGGATATTAACCTTTTAACCAATAATCCGGAAAAGGTAAAATATGTAGTAGACAGCAATATTCATCTCAATTCCAGGATACCATTACGGATTCCGGCCAACGAGATGAGTAAAGGCTATCTGCAGACAAAAAAAGACTTCTTTGGTCATTTACTCGATGATAATGACAACTAGATAAAATAAAACTCCAGGAATTTCTTCTGGAGTTTTTTATTGATTGTTGCTTTTTATTTATTGTTTGGTCACACTCCAGCTACCACTCCAATTTTGAATTTTCCAAGATCCAGACTTCGTTTGCAAACTTCCATATAAAATGAAACCTTTTGGAGAAGGAGCAGGGTTTAGCGCTCCATTTGCAGCTCCTTGCAGGCTAGTATAATAAACTTCCTCCACATTGCTATTTACAGTTCTTGTTACCTCCATACCGCCACTTTTAGTTACATTCATGATCAAAGTTCCACTTATCTCACCTGAATAGGTACCTACCCACTTTCCCATGTAAGGAGAAACATAGTTTTCCTGCTCCTGATTTTGATGTACATTATCAATAATCTCACTACATGACGATAATAGGAATAATGAAGCAATCATTAAAAATTTAAAGTAATAATTTTTTATCATGGTAGTTTCTTTATCTAAGTTTTATAATATGATAAAATTAATCTTTTTCATTTCTCCCAAAAGAGTTTTAAAGATTATCATAAAAAAAGCTTCAGGATTGCTCCCGAAGCTCATAATAATTATAAAAAACTGAAAAGATATTCTTATTAATTAACCTTAATATTCTGTACCTTAGTGTCATCTATTTTGTAGTACTTCACTACAGCATTATAATCACTGTAGTCTACACTTGCATTTTTACTTTTAGCACCACCAACACCTGTAGCACTAGCAGGAACAAGTACTATTCTAAAAGTTTGATTATTTAAGTATGAACTAATCTCACCAGAGGTAAGATCTGATGGCAGATTAAAATTCTCGTCATCAATCCTGATCTGTACTTGTTGAGAATTAAAAACAAAATTATAATCAAATACTCTGTTTGTGGGCTTACCAGCTACATCCGGTAAATAAACCGACTTTGGAATCTGCTGCCAAGCATTACCTCCAACCAATCTGTAAACTAAAACTACATCAGTACTTGGAATATTAAGACCTTGAGAAATAGTGTAGTCACCAGTACTTGAAAAAGTTCCGGTAATATCTTTCACTTGAGAAATTGTATCATAATCTACTCCCTGTACGACATCATCATTGTTGTCACAGCTATAAGCGGTAAGGCCTACAGCACCCAGGAATAAAAATAGAAGTATTTTTTTCATTTTATAAAGTTTAGTTATTATTCATAAAGCGTATTCAAATCATATACCAAAAATTGCAAAAACTTTGTTTTCCTCATTTTTTTAATTGTATTTTTGTTCTTATTCAAAAGATCATGAAGAAATTGCTATATACTTCCCTCTTTATTTTTTCATTACTGAGCTTTACAGTCCAGGCACAGTACCAGCCTAAAGACCTTTCTAAAGATGACTTGAAAAAGGCTCATCACTGGGTGGACAAAACCTACCGATCTCTTTCACAAGACGAAAAACTGGGACAACTGTTTATTGTAGCGCTTTATACCAATAAAGGTGAAGACTATATCAGCCAGATAAGAAATATTGTCGTTAATGATAAGATTGGAGGTTTGATTCTAATGCAGGACGATGCTGCCAGAGAAATTAATCTGGTCAATGAATTTCAGCAGAAATCAAAAATTCCGATGATGATTGGGATGGATGCAGAGTGGGGGTTGTTTCAAAGGATAGCTACCGCTCATAAATTTCCATGGGCAATGACTTTAGGTGCAATACAGGACAAGAATCTTATTTACCAGATGTCTGCAAAGATTGCTGAAGACTGCCACCGGATGGGGATCAACTGGGATTTTGCACCCGTTGTGGATGTAAATACAAATCCAAACAATCCGATTATCGGAAACAGAAGCTTTGGTTCTGAGGTAGAAAATGTGATCAGTTCTGCTTTGTCTTATTCCAACGGACTTCAGGACAATACAATCCTTGCGGCTATCAAGCATTTTCCGGGACACGGTGATACGAGTACAGACTCACATCTGGATCTGCCTGTGGTTTCACATAATCTGGAAAGATTGAATACTGTGGAACTGGCACCTTTTAAAGCTTTAATGGATAAAGGGATCGGAGGCGTAATGGTAGCACACCTATATGTTCCAAGTCTTGAATCAGGAAAAGGAATTCCAGCATCGGTTTCGAAAAATATCATTACAGGATTATTAAAAGATAAATTAGGATATAAAGGCTTGATTATCACTGATGCTTTGAATATGGGAGCAGTAGCCAATAAATACAAGCCAGGTGAACTGGATGCTCTTGCATTTAAGGCAGGGAATGATATTATGCTTTTTTCCCAAGGCGTTTCGGAAGGAAAAAAATTGATTCAGAAGGCTATTCAAAATGGCGAAATTCCACAGTCGAGAGTAGAAGAAAGTGTAAAGAAGATCTTATTAACAAAATATTTTCTCGGTCTTGATACATACAGTCCCAAAAATCCTGAAAACATCAATAGAGATATTAATAATGATTCTCACAAAGTACTGGTACAGAATCTTTATGCCAATGCTTTGACTTTGTTAAAGGATGACAAAAAACTACTTCCAATTGCCGGAAAACAGATATATTATGTTCCGTTGGAAGAAGCTCCTTATCAGACTTTCGCCAACCAAGTGGGACCTAATGTGATCATTAAAAAAGCAAATGAGATTAATACAATTCCTGCAGGATCTACTGTAATCGTAGGATTCCACAAGGATAATTCAACGGCATATAAACCTTATAAAATTTCCGCAGAATCTAAAAAAGTTCTCGCGGACCTTACCAAAACCCAGAATATTATTTTAAATGTATTCGGAAGTGCTTATGCATTAAAGGATATTGATATTTCAAAAGTATCCACAGTCCTTGTATCTTATGAAAATAACGACGATTCTATGACAGCTGCCGCTAACGCACTGAATGGAAAAACAAAGATATGGGGCAGACTTCCTGTCCTGGTAAACGACCAGCTGAAAGCAGGACTGGGAATGGATTTAATTCCGGTTTCTAATATGAACACAACAGTTTCTACAACATCAAAACAACAATAATCCAATGAAAATAGGCATCCTTTGCTATCCCACATACGGCGGAAGCGGAATCGTAGCAACAGAACTGGGAATGTCTCTTGCCAACAAAGGCTATGAGGTTCACTTTATAAGTTCTGCGCTCCCCGCAAGATTAGATATTACTAATCCCAATATCTTCTTTCACAGGGTCAATGTACAGACTTATCCGCTTTTTCAGTATCAGCCTTATGATATTGCTTTGAGCTCAATGATTTATAGAGTCGTTAATCTTTATAAGCTGGATCTGTTGCATGCTCATTATGCTATTCCTTATGCATACGCCGCATTTACAGCTAAACAGATGCTGAAGGAGGATAATAACGATGTTCCGTTGGTAACAACCCTTCACGGAACAGATATCACCCTGGTAGGCCAGCATCCAAGTTATAAACATGCAGTAGAATTTTCAATCAATCAGTCGGATGCGATCACTTCTGTTTCCGAAAGCCTGAAAAAAGATACCCTGCAGTTTTTTAATATTAAAAAGGAAATCCAGGTAATTACCAATTTTATTGATAATTCTGAATTTGATGACTGTACGGAATGTCAGAGAACGCAGTTTGCCAATCCTGACGAAAAGATCTTGATCCACGTATCCAATCTTCGTCCGGTAAAACGTGTGGACGAAGTTCTGCAGATTTTCAAAAATGTTGAGAAAAAAGTAAAATCAAAGCTGATCATCATCGGTGAAGGTCCTGATATGGAAAAAGTGAATCAGTTTCTGGAAGAAAACCCTGAACTGATCTCAAAAATTAGGCTTTTAGGAAAGGTGAATGATCTTTATAAGATCTTACAGCTTTCAGATGTATTTCTTCTTCCTTCTGAACAGGAAAGTTTTGGACTTGCTGCTCTTGAAGCCATGGCTGCCTACACGCCTGTCATCAGCTCCAATGCAGGAGGAATTCCTGAGGTGAATATCCAGGGAGAAACAGGATTTTTAGCTGAGATTGGAAATGTAGAAGCAATGAGCAATTATACGATCAAACTTCTAAGCAACGACGAGCTTTTAACCAAAATGAAAGAAAATGCGAAAGAACAGGCTATAAAATTCGATTTGAAGAATATTCTTCCTATATATGAAGAAATGTATAGAACGACCATCGAAAATTTTAAAAAGGAGCTGACGAAAGTATAATATTTCTGTTATATTTATCGTCACACTATGACGGAAAAACTACTTCAATATCTTTGGAACTACAAAGTTTTCAAACATTTTGACTTCAAAGATATTGAAGGGAATTCCGTTGAGATTATCAACTTTGGAAAATGGAATACCAATGCGGGACCGGACTTCCTTGATGCAAAAATAAAAACTAAAGGTCTGCTCATTGCCGGAAATATAGAACTTCATATTCGCACCTCCGACTGGATCTTCCATAATCATTCCCAAGACCCCAATTACCAGAATATCATCCTGCACGTTGTTTATCAAAATGATGCAGAAATTGATGACCTCATCCGTAAAAATGTTCCTACGCTGGAACTGAAAGATTATATTGATAAAAATATTCTTTGGAAATATGAGAAACTGATCAATGGAACTCAATTTATTCCATGTGAAGGCATTTTTGATCCCAACAAAATACCAATCAATTTTCACGAAGCCAATGTTCTTAAAAAACTTGACGAAAAATCTCAGGAACTAGAAAAAAGCTTAGATCTGTACAAGAACAATTTTGAGGCAATCCTTTTCCAAAGCCTGGCCTACTCTTTTGGTTTAAAAGTAAATGCTCATATTTTCAGACAGATTGCTGAATCAATTGATTTTAGTGTAATTAATAAGATCAGGCAGAATGAATCGCAACTGGAAGCTTTGTTTTTTGGCATTTCAGGATGGCTGGAAAACCCGGGTGACGAGCAGATGATGATCTGGAAAAGAGAATTTGAATTCATCAGAAAAAAATTCAGTATTCCTGATCTGAAATTACATCCGAAATTCTTAAGGCTTCGCCCTCCCAACTTCCCTACGATTCGTCTTTCCCAATTGGCAGATCTTTATTACAGGCATCAAAATTTGTTTTCAAAGATCGTCAAAGCTGATACTGCTGATGGGCTGTACGACGTTTTTACACCTGTAAAAGCTTCAGAATATTGGGACTGTCATTTTAATTTTGGAACTGTTTCAAAGTTTCAGCCTAAAAGATTGAGTAAAGATTTTATTGAACTGGTCCTCCTGAATACGGTACTTCCTTTAAAATATACCTATCACAAATACCAAAACGAAGAAATAGCAGACCAAATCCTTGATCTCTACAAAAATACCCCTGCTGAAAAAAATTCTATCACGGCCGGATGGAAGAAAATGGGCATGAATATTAAAAATGCACTGGAAAGCCAAAGCCTGATTTATCACTTTAAAACCTCGTGTGAAGAAAAAAATTGCTTAAATTGCGGTATTGGATTTAAACTTTTAAAAGAATCTTCAGATGTTTGATAATATCCGCCACAAAATGGAAAGAGAATGGTTTGGTGTTCTTACGAGAACAGGCGCTAAACTGGGGATCCCTGTGTCTAAATTAAGGATCTTCTTTATCTATTCTACTTTTGCTACAGCAGGTTTTTTCTTTTTAATTTATCTGGGGCTTGCATTTACACTTTGGATCAAAGATATTTTCATCACCAGACGACCAAACGTTTTCGATTTATAACTATGGAATTTTTACCAATCACTTCTGCCGAAGACTATAGAGTCCAGGAGATCTATAAGTCTTACTCCAGCACGTTTCCTGCAGACGAACAAAGGGACTGGAAACAATTTACCGACTTATTTTCAAATCCTCATGTAAAGGTAATATCTGTACTGCATGAATCTCAGACTATTGGCTATCTGATTATCTGGGAGCTGAGTTCTTATGTTTTTGTAGAGCATTTTGAAGTTTTTGAGGCATTCAGAAGTCAGAAACTGGGATCCCATATTACAGGCTATCTGTTTGAAAATTATCCGAGAATTGTTTTGGAAATAGAGCCTGATCATTTGGGTGAGGATGCTAAAAGACGTTATTCTTTTTATCAGAAAAACGGATTCACCTTAATTGACGAAATGTATATACAGCCAAGTTATGGTGAAGGTAAAAAGCCTTTAGATTTATGGCTGCTGGCTAATTACACTCCTGAAAATCTAAAGAGTGTTAAGGAGGAAATTTACGATACTGTATACCATTAAAATATAAAAACCGCTGGAAATTTTCCAGCGGTTTTACTTTACGATCTCATCAGATCGGTCGTATTGCAACTATTTTGATCTGCCTAATTTGCTAAATCTGCGCGAGAAACAATCTTTATTCTATTACCATTGATTTTCACGGGTAATTAATTGACTTCGTATTCCAGTTTTATAGTAATATTCGCTTCTTTTTCTTTGGAGGAAGTATTGAATGTCCCTCCGTAGGAATAGTCTTCGTTGGAATTGGGTTCCGTAATCTGAATGACACCCATTGTAGCCTTCTTAAGGTTTCCAAGGCTGCTTCCTGAGTTTTCTGCAATTTTCTCAGCTCTTTCTTTAGCATCCTTCGTTGCACCGGCTATCATTTCCTGTTTTACACTTGCCAGTTTGGTATAAAAATATGATGGTGCCGAAGAAGTAAATTCAATACCCCGATTGATGATCTCTGTAATATTCCTTGAAAGGTTTTCAATCTTTACTACTTCTTTGCTTTCAATAGATACTTTTTGAGTGAGACTGTAGCCTGAAAATTCACCCTGTACATAATTTCCGTTTGAATCATTATAACTTCTGAATTGTTTCTGGATATCCACCGAAGAAAATACAATCTCATTCTGCTTAATTCCTTTTGACAGAAGATAATCATTGATTACCTTTCGATCTATAGCCAGCTCGTCATAAGCTGCTTTTAAATCTAAATTATTTTTGGAGAAGCTTCCGGACCACGTAATCAGATCGGAAGTAAAATGTTTGGTTCCCAATCCTGTTACGGAAATGGTATTTTCAGATCTGTTCCTGTTTTTAATTGCATTTCCCAAAAAGCCAAGCCCAAGGACAAACCCCAGTGCTCCTACTGCTACCGCAATAATATTTTTATTCATAAAATGGTGCTATATTGATTCTGTGTACAGGTACATCAATTTTCATTCCGATTTTAAGAATTTTTTAACATTATTTCTGCTCTTTCTTCTGCTTTAATCTTTCTAAATAAACAGGCATGGTTTCTTCCATTCCAAGCAGTACCCCGGATAAGTTTTTCGCCTTCACAAACATCCTGACCTGAGGTTTTACTTCAAAAGAATATTGTATAAATTCTGAGATCCTTTCCTCAGGAATTCCTGCCTTTGTAAAGTATTCATTATCTACTCTGTTCCTTACCCACATAATATGTTCCTGAAGGTCATCATACCTGTACTGACGTTTCTGCCGTCTGGCCTTTCCGCTGATCAGATCATAGGCTCCCTGCACATCCAAGCTTCCTAAAAGTATCGGAAGAAGAACCTGCTTTACTTCAGCGGGTTTCTCACGCATCTTTCCAACAGGTTGCGGCAAACCTACTGCCTGTTCTACAATCTCTCCTTTATCAACTCTTGCAGCCAGCCTGGAATCTGTTTCAAGGTCACCAGTTGGTTTTTTAACGATTTTTACCTCTCCAACATCTCTGGGTATTGGAATCAAAGTCACCAGCAGCTGTGGATTGTACCCGCCTGTAAGAACCCTTGCGGACACTCTTCCGAAATCTGCCTTTACAAATCTAAGCTCATCATTGGGAGAAGCTTCGATAGCGAACATTCCCATAGAATTGGAGTATGTTTTCAGATCGGTAGACATATTGATAACGACCACCGAATTTAAGTTTTCGCCACTATCATCAATAATACGCCCTGTCACCGTCTGCTGTGAGAAGAAATGATTGAACAGAAAAATGAGAAGAAATGAAATTTTTTTCCAGTCAGCAATACCAATATTTTTAAATTCAAAATTCATCCCTATCCACTAAAATTAAAGATTATCCAACTTATGGGTTTTCTTGTACTCTGCAAAAGCTACTTTTAATTCAAACTCCACAACATCCATCTTAAAATTTTTTCTGTATTTTTTTGCCATTGTTCTGTTATCATTGGCATAGATGAGAAATTTATCAATCTGTTCTTCATCCATCCCGAATTTCTTCAAAAACTGTAAATCAACTTCTTCTTTTATTCTTTTAATAAAATCCTGTGTTTCTAAATAATTCGCTTTGGTAATTTTAAGTTCCGTAGCTTTTTTGAAAAGACCTACAGCAGCATCTAAAACGCCTAAAAGGCTTACCTGCCCTACATGATAATCATGCCCTGTAAAAGTTTTTGAAACCGTATTATCCGGTAAGGCTTCAATAAGTGGACTTTTCATGTATTCATCCAATTCAGATCTTAAAGAAACTATTTTCCTGGATTCGTTAAGATGTCTGTTGTCTCTCTCAAGGTTGCCAGTGGGTCTATATGCAATCCTGACTTCAGGAATTTCTATTTCTGCTTTTTCAAGACTGATCATTAAAGAAGAACCGAAATCTTCTTTCTCGATTTTTTTATCAATACGGTAATATCCTTCTTTTACAAATCTCAGTTCATCATTTTCTGATGCTTCTATGATAAACTGTCCTGAAGCATCACTCAGCGTGCTTTTATGGGTGGAAATATTGATTACTAAAACCGGATTTATCATTGTTTTTTCAGTACCCGTTACGATTCCCTTTGCCTGCTGCTGGGAAAAAGCTTCTGCAGACACAAAAAACGGAACTGTATAAAGACTTTGCTTAAGGTAAGTTCTCATCGGTGTTTATTTTTGAGTTTGTGGGGCACGGTAAGAGGAAATTCTTGTCAGTACAAACCTTTGGAATCTGTACAGGTCTGCATCACTACAGAACCCATATTTGAGAATAGTCTTTCTTTCAAAACCACCTGCCAGAACATACGTTATAAAGTGATCTATCTGAGGTTTCTCTATTTTAAGATTGATGAAATACTCATCACTCAATGCTGTATGCAGATAGCTGATCAGATCAATATCATCCCACTTATTCTTTATCTTTCCAATATAGAATCCTTGTCCCTTCGGTTGTACGAATTCTCCCGGTTTTGCTGCAAGGATCCGTGGATCTGATTTTTGGGAAATATATTGATCTAAGTCTTTGATCAGTTTTTCTACTTTTTTAGGTCTGTTAAGGTTTCTTGCATCGATCTTGATATTCCCTGTAATTCCCTGCTTGACTTCTACTTCAGGAATCAGTATGGTAGCTCTTGCCAAAGTAATATTAATGGGAGATTCTATATTTTCCTGAGAAACTTTTTTGCCTATACGCTCGTAACCGGCCTTTACAAAACGTAACTCATCACCAGCCCTTCCTGAAATCATAAAATGTCCGTCCCGGTTAGTGACTACCATTTCATCCGTTCTGATATTAAGTACAGCTACATCCTGAATTTCAGCATTATCTTCAGAAATCACTTTTCCGAAGATATAGTTTTGGGCATTGGCCTGAATGAAAAAAAAGGTAGTTAAGAAAAAGAGTAGTTTAAGTTTCACGGACAGTTTTTTATAGAGCAAATCTAAAATTATTTTTAAACAAATACACAAGTTTAACCACAGTTAACGTGTTTTGGGATTTCTTTTTAATTTTTGAGGATCAAACTGTTAAATCACCGCTCCAAATTGTTAAAATTTCACTTAAAATTTAGCTAACTTGCAGTCTCAATTCTAAATTCAGCAATGCAAAATTCTTATACAGTGATCAATGCTTCAGCGGGCTCGGGTAAAACATATGCCCTTGTCCAGAGGCTTCTGATGATCTGTCTCCGCTACCCTAATCAGCAGCAATCCATCAGGAATATTCTTGCGCTTACTTTTACCAATAAAGCAGCCAATGAGATGAAGGAAAGAATTCTGTCCTGGCTTGGAAATTTT
Organism: Chryseobacterium sp. W4I1; assembly: GCF_030816115.1. Taxonomy (NCBI): domain Bacteria; kingdom Pseudomonadati; phylum Bacteroidota; class Flavobacteriia; order Flavobacteriales; family Weeksellaceae; genus Chryseobacterium; species Chryseobacterium sp. W4I1. The sequence continues at coordinate 4,490,159 of NZ_JAUSXQ010000001.1, read as the reverse complement.
TCCGCGGATAACTATGCTGAGAATGGTGATCTAAAGAATATCCAAAAGGCATTTGAGGCTGATGGCTTAAAAATTACGATTGATGAGCTTCATTATCGTTCCAAGAAACTGCTTGATTATGTTCTTCATAATTATTCAACGCTGAATATCGGAACTATCGACCGCTTCAATTCAAGGTTGGTAAGAAGCTTTTCTTATGAACTGGGTTTAGCGAAAAATTTTAATCTTGAAATCGATGCAGAGCCTTTTCTGATTGAAGCTGTGGATAAAATGCTTGATCAGATCGGGGAAAATGATAATATTTCTAATTCTTTCATGGATTATGTAGATTACAGTCTGGAAAACAATGAAAGAATCAATCTTAATAAAAATCTTTATGATTCAGCAAAGGAGTTTGTGAAAGATATTCATTATGAACACCTGAAAAGCAATAAAAGCTTTGACGATACGAATTATGAGAATATAAAAAATACACTCAGAAAAGAGATTGTTCAGAATAAAAAACAGTCTGCAGAGATTGCCAAAAGGTCTGTTGAACTGTTTCAGTCCAGAAATATTGAAATTGAAGATTTTGCTCAGGGTAAAAACGGGATTGGAGGTTTTTTCACTAAAGTCCTTGATTTTTACAATCAGAAAAGACCGGGGTTTCCTTTTCCTACAACACTGGAAGAGTCTGTAGTAAATAATTACAGAAAGGGAGCTTCTTCAAAATCGAAAAGTAAGGAACCTGAAATTCTGGAAATTCTGGATCAGCTTCTTGACAACAGGATGCAGCTGATTATTTTATATATTGAAACGCAAAAGAAAGAAAAAATCCTATCTGCGCTTCTTCCATTGAAGGTAAATAAAGATATTCAGGATGAATTAAAGAAAATTGAGGAAGAGAATGATCTGGTCCTACTTTCAAAATTTAATATCCTAATCAATGAAAATCTTAAAGATGAACCTTCAGCTTTTATTTATGAGAAGGTAGGCTCACAATTCCAGCATTATTTTTTTGATGAATTTCAAGATACTTCAGAGCTGCAGTGGCAGAATTTTGTTCCGCTGCGGGATCATAGTGTCTCTACAGAATATACTTCTTTTACGCTGGTAGGTGACCCGAAACAGAGTATATACAGGTTCCGCGGTGGGGAAAGTAAACTGATGCTGGACATTATCAATAAGAAGGAATTTTCGCCTAAGGAAGCGGATCTTCTTGTTTTGAAGGATAACTGGCGGAGTGCAAAGAATATTGTACAGTTCAATAATGAGCTATACCGTTACCATGCAACAGATTTGGAGGAAGAACACCGAAATATTTTTGGTGAAGATGCCGAGCAAAGCCCAAGATCACAAATCGATGGTCGTGTAAAAGTGAGCCTGATCGAGAATCTGACCAATGAAGATTTTTATAATGATACTTCCGAAAAAATGCGGAAGGATATTCAGGAAAGCCTTGATAATGGTTTTAAATTTTCTGACATTACGATCTTATGCCGTGGTAATTTTGATATTTTCAGCTATTCTCAAAAACTGGGAAATCTGAAAGTGAATTATCGTGGTGAAGAAACAAATATTAAAACAATTTCTGACAAAGGGCTAACGCTGGAACTTTCCAATACTTTAAAAGCCGTCGTAGAATTCCTGCAATGGGAAATCAATCCTAAAAATAAAGCAAATCTGATCATGATGATGTATTATCTGAATACACTGGGAAGAATTCAGATGACTGATTTTACGCTTGAAATGAAAGAAATTCTGGAAATAGAAACACATGAGGAGATTCTTCAGTTTGTTCAGAACAAATATGCCCTGAAGCTGAAGCAGGAAAACTTTCCGAGGTTTAACCTTTACAATTTTGTAGAATATTACATCAACGAATTTGCTGTAGAGAATAAGGAAACGGATTTTCTTCTGAATTTCCTTGAAATGCTTTTCAACTTTACACAGAATGCCGGAGCCAGCACAAAAGAGTTTTTAAAATACTGGGATGAAGAGGCCTCTGCTTATACAATCCAGGCATCGGAAAATATTGACGCAGTACAGATCATGACGATCCATAAATCTAAAGGGCTGGAATTCCCTATCGTCTTTATCCCCATGATGAATAAAAACCGGGACAATGAATTTACCAACTGGTTTGACACGAATAATAACGATGCATTAAAATCGGTCAATATTAATCAGTTCAGCAAAAATCTGGAAGTCTATGACGAGGAGATTGAGATATTTAATAAAAAGAATTCTTATAAAAATCTCATCGACAGGTTATGTCTTCAATATGTAGCTACGACACGCCCTGTGGAACAGCTGTTTTTCTATCTTCAGAAAGCGAATAAAACATCCAATAATCTTGAGCTTCTGGAATTCTTTAACGGAAAAAACACAGAAGGAGCAGATGAGTTCGACCTGTATGAAGTACATCCCGAGATGCTTAAAAAGCATTCTAAGGATAAAACATCATTATTTAAAACCAAGGATATTCAGAACCTTAAAAACATCAATGAAAACAGATCTTCGATAAAGGTAGCCACTCCGTCCAAAAACTATCAGGTACGAAATGAAAAAGTAAGAATCGGGCTTTTCGTCCATGAATTGCTGTCAAAGATCAATACCGAGAAAGATACAGCCAAAGTTTTGGAAAGCTATGTCCTGAACGGGCAGATCACTTTGGAGGAGAAAAATGAGATTCAGGAAACCCTGGTTCAGATCATTCGAAAATATGCAGAGTTCTTTGATGAAAAATGGGAAGTGATCAATGAAAAAGACATTATGATCTCTGAGAGAGGCCAAAGCCGTATTTTCAGACCGGACCGTATACTTAAAGGAAAAGAAGGCTATGTTATTGTTGATTTTAAAACGGGAGAACAGACTGAAAAGAACGAACAACAGATCGAAAGGTATAAAAATATCCTGGAAAGTTTGGGAAGAAAGGTTTTAAAGACGCAGCTCATCTATCTTTAATCTAGTTTTCCACATAGTTTTCCACAATCTCATGTTGATAACTTAAAAAAGAAAATCAAAACTCTGATTATCAAATAACTAAATCCAATATAAAAGTATAGGTATTCTGCATAAGTCTACGGAATCCCTGTTAATTACTGTGGATAACTTTAGATGTTATTAACAATCTCTACCATTCGTTTCAGTGAAAACAAAACAGCCCGGGCGTTCTCCGAACGCCCGGGCTGTTTCTTATTATATAATATTAAGCTTTTGTAGCTGGTACAAATACCCTTTGAGATAACTCCTGATCAAAAAGATATAATGCAGATGGATTGTCACAAACCATTTTGATTTTTGTAACGTATTGTGAAGCACTTGCCTCTTCTTCTACCTGTTCGTTGATGAACCATTGAAGAAATGAAGTTGTTGCAAAATCTCCCTCATCATTAGCGTTTTTCACAATATTGAAGATGCTTCTTGTTACTTTTTTCTCATGCTCCAGTGCTTTTTCGAAAATATCAGTTGCATTTTCAAACTCATGTGGAGGTTTTGCAATCTCTCCGATGATAATCTCCCCGCCTACATCATTTAAAAAATCAAACATTTTATCTGCATGCATCAATTCCTCTTTGCTCTGTACTCTGAAGTAGTTTGCAATTCCATCAAGGTCTTTTCCTGAAAACCAGGCGGACATTGAAAGATAATATTGGGCGGCATATTGTTCGTGAGCTATCTGTTCGTTAATTAACGTTGCAATTTTTTCGCTGATCATAAGTATAAATTTATAGTCAAAAATAAGCAATAAAAGCCCTAAATCAAAAGTTTAATGAAAATTAATACAAAAAGGACGGGTAGAATCCCGTCCTTCTTACATTAAAAAATCAAAATTATGAACTATTATTTCATTTCAGGAGCTGCAGTGTTCATCGGCTTTTTCATCATTTTTCTATCTTTCATTGCCGTCCTTCTCTGCTCCATTTTAGCTTTTCTGTCGGCTTGCCATTTATCATACTGATCCGGAGTCAGGATTTTCTTCATATCAGCATCCATTTGTGCTCTTTTTGCCTTCATATCCTCCATTTTAGCCTGTCTCATATCTTTGTTTTTTTCAAAGTCAGCTTTCATTTCAGACTTTCTCTTTTCATGGAGTGCTTTTATCTGGGCTACCTGGGATGGGTTCAGGTTAAGATCTTTTTGCATCTGATCCATATGTTCCTGTTGTCTTTGCTGCATCTCTGCTCTTCTTGCCTGTTTGTCCTGTGGAGTTGTTACTGTTTGTTGCGCCATCGCAAAACCTCCAATTCCAATAAATGCTATTGCTAATACTAATTTTTTCATCTTAAAAAATATTTAATTAATTGTTATACATATCTTTGATTATTAGTTAAAAGATAAGTTAAACCATAATATTCATAAAAAATGTTAAATTTTAGTATTAAAATAATAAAATTAAAAACAAAAAAAGGACAGATCCTAAAATCTGCCCTTCACACCACTTAAATATAATATATGAAATTATTATCTACTGCTTGCCAATCTGCTTCTGAAACCTCCGCCATTGTTATTACGTGGGGCAGAATTCGAATTCTCAGATCTGGAACCTCCATTGTTACCTCTGAATCCACCTCCATTATTTTCTCTTCGCGGAGCACTTTCTCTTCTCACTTCACTATTTCCTCTGAAACCTCCATTATTTCCAACACTGCCTCTTGTTCCATTATTTTCAGAACTCCCTCTGAAACCTCCGTTGTTTCTTACTCCACTGTTTTCGCTGCGGAAACCTCCGGAATTCTCGTTAGACCTCCTGTCATTGGTTCCAGCCTGACCTCTAAAACCTCCGGAATTGCTTCCGTCTCTTACAGGTCCTCTGAATCCACTATCAGATCTGTTACTGGATCTAATCACATTAAAAGTTGGATTATCCATTCTGCGGAATCTGGATCTGTCTACTCTATACACATTGATATTCACATTTCTATATCTCGGCATTACTGCATATCTAGGTGCATAATAGCTTCTTCTGTAATTCTGGAAATAAACGATCGGACTTGCACCACGGTAATAATTGTTCTGGAAAACAACAAACACTCTTGGTCCTAAAATTCTTTCCAATGCATAGAATCTGTCATAATACCATCTGTCCGGATTATATCTGTAGAAATTATCCCATGTAGAAAAATTCACATACAGGTTATTAAGACTTAAAACCTGATCTATCTGCCAGCGGTTCAGCCTGTTTTCTCTGAAGAATACATTCCAGTTGATATTTGTAATACTGTTTCTGTAGTCATTATAATATCCCTGATAGTAATCGCTTGGGTAGTAGTCCTGAGGATAATTGTAATAATAATCATCAGGAAAATAATTTCTGTCATCCTCATCACTGTAACCTCCATTATTCTGATAATATCCGTCATCTCCCCATCCGTTATTTGGATACTGCTGAGCGGAAGAAAAAACTGCCAGTCCCAGAGCCAATCCCAAAAATATTTTTTTCATCTCTATAGTCGTTAATTGGTTAGTGTATAGTAGAATATCTCTATTCTATCTTTTGGATATAAATAAAAAAAAGAAGTTAAATCCCAAGATTAAACTTCTTTTAAATTATAGTTAACTGTTTGATAATCAAGTGTTAAATTTACAACCTTCCACTATCTTTTATCCAATAGGCAATTTTTTCATTGAAGTTCTGCTTTTCTTTAAGATCTTCAAGCTTCAGATGCATTCTGTAACGCCAGTAATGAGGAAATACCGCAGGATTATTGATCCTTTCATTATCCATATCAGGATTGGTAAGTTCAGGATCAGTTGCCAGAAATTCCTGGATTGGGAAAATTGCCAGCATTGCATCATTATAAAGATGCTGTTTCATTATAATCTCTGCCTGATGAGAATCCATTTCTTCAGGCGCTTTTCCATATTGGATCAGCTGTTGGTTAAAATATTTCTGTGTCAAAGCAGAATCCTCTTTCCACCATTGTCTCAGCGTTGAACTGTCATGGGAAGAAGCGGTAACTACATTCATATAATCTGCATTTTTAGGATTATAAAACGGAATATTATCTGACGGCATACGCTGTACTTTCAGAGCAATAATAGCCAACTCATCCATTACAACAGGTACACAGGCAGGAACCATTCCCAGATCCTCACCGCAGATCAGCATTTTTGTAGCATTCAGAATAACAGGCAGCTTTTCCATCGCTTTTTCGTACCAGAGATAATCCTGTCTTCTGAAGAAATAATCGTGATACAGATCATAGATCGCTTTTTGCTCCCATTCAGGAAGATATTTATAAGAATCAGTATTGTAAACACTAAATCTAGGGTGATATACCGTTTCCCCGTTTCTTTCCTCAGTCAGAAACAAAACATTAGCACAGAGAGAAACAAGCTTTTCTTCAATAGTACCTTTTGGGTTCTTCTTGAAAAAATCGGTCAGTTTTCTCTGGGTATCAAATTCTTCTTTAAATGAATAAGTACCATCATTATTATTGTTAATAAATTCAAGTGCTTTATTACTTTCTTCCCCGAAATATTCCCAGAGAACCCTGTCATTAATGAAAGGGGTACAATAACGTTTAAAATCAAATGGGATATGTCTTGCTTTAAATTCATCTATAACGACAGGCACCGCAGGATAAAAATACCCTAAAATCCCCTGAGTAGCAGAGATAGGCATTCTCCAGATTCTGAAAAACCCTAAAATATGATCAATCCTCATCGCATCAAAATACTGCTCCAATGCTTTGAATCTGTTCTTCCACCATTGGTAATCATCTGCCTTCATTGCTTCCCAATTGTAAGTTGGAAATTCCCAGTTCTGACCCAGTTCCGTAAACTGATCCGGCGGTGCACCCGCCTGGAAATCCATTCCGAAAAGCTCAGGTTCTGTCCAGGCTTCTACAGAATACCGGAAGATCCCGATCGGAAGATCACCTTTTAACGAAACGCCTAAACTATGCGTATAATCCACAGCATCTTTCAGCTGCAAATGAAGTTGATATTGCACCCAAGCATGCAGCATGGAAGCATCATAGTCTTTACTTTTGACAGTAAAAAACTGTGAAATTTTTCCGGCGATATATTTTTTGTGGGTTTTCCAGTCGTTGAAATTCGGGGTTTTATATTTATCCCTCAGCACACAGAAAACGGCATAAGGAATCAGCCAGTGATCATTGTCTTTTATAAATTTTTTGAAATTTCTGTCTTTATAAATCTTTTCTTTTTCAATATTGAAAACTGCCTTTAAATATTTCCATTTACTAGCAATTACTTTTTCATAATCAATCAGATCAAGGGCATTCAGTGCTTCCTTTTCAGAATGATATTCAGAAACTAATTCTTCCGGTAAAGCAAAATCAAGATTATCCAGTGAAATATACTGCGGATGGAGAGCATAAACAGAAACTGCGGCATAAGGATAAGAATCTGTCCAGGAATAATTAGCAGTCGTATCATTGATCGGAAGGATCTGGATAATTCCCAGATTTGTTTCGCTTGTCCAATCAGCCAGCTTTTTAATATCTGAAAACTCTCCTACCCCAAAGCCGTTCTCACTCCTCAAAGAAAAAACCGGCACTGCCACTCCGGCATCATGGTACATCTGGTACGATTTGAACCTAAAATAGTGATTGGAAACAATCTGCAGAACATCATTAAGTGGATTGGCAAAGGTAAATCTATTCTCACCGGTCTCAACATCAATGACACGTCCCTCTTTTTTATCGTAAATACAATATTTATATTGAATAAGCTCCTTTTCAGGAATTTCAACGGAAGCCTCCCAGATTCCAAAATCAGTCTGCGACAGATGAATTGCGTTTGCATAATTCCAGTTTCCTAAAGAAGACGTATTGCCGAACAATACAATTTTCCAGTCCGGATTATAGACCGGGGCTTCAATCCTGAATAAATGCGTATGCTTTTTTAAAACAACTGCTTTTTCAGGAACAAACTGATTGAGCTTATTATAAAGTATCTTATTATTTAAATAATTTTCAGGGAAATTTTTATTACTCCATTCATCAAAAATAATAAACTCCTTGTAATTGTGGGGGAAATTAAGATGATGCAGGACAAATTCTTCTCTCAGGACATTCCCTTTTTCGTCTGTGAGCTGATATTTATAGGAAATTGATTTTGAGAAATAATCTACCTCACATTTCCAGAGGCCGTTATCTGCATAAAACAGGATATGAGTTTGGGCGGCAGCACCTTCATCACCTACAATCAGCAGCTGCAGATTCTGTCCGGCCTTTGCATTATATCCTACATTAAAGTATAGCTTCATCTATATTTTTTTATAAAAATACATTTTAATCTCGAAAAATAAAACTTATTGAAATCAAATAATCATTAAAAACCCTTTCCAAAAGAAGTTGAAAAGGTTTTAGGTTTTATTAGAGTTAAAATAAAAATCTATGTCAAGATCCAGGCTGTTTATTCTGTAACCAGAATTTTTTTGCTTAGGAGTATTTTTCCGGCTTCACTTGTAATACTTACCAAATATGCTCCATTGATCAGGTTTTTCAAATAGATCTGCTGGTTGAGTGAGCCATCTTTTACAGAAAGATCCTGATTCATTACACTTTTTCCCGAAAGGTCGAAAATGCTGAGTTTAAGATTTCCTTTTACATTTTTATCATTGACATTCACGTTGATCAAACGCTCATCAACTCTTGTTGGATAAATATCAATTTTAACTAATGTACTTACTGCAGATTTTTTATCGTTGGCAAAATATTTACTCGCAAGGTCATAAATATGCGGTTTTTCTCCACTTGGAAGAGCTTTGGCCTGTAGTGTCACAAGGTCTACTTCATATAAAGCATCTCCTTTAGCACTTGCAATTACCACTTTTCCTTTAGCATTCACTGCGGAACCATTCACGGAATAGTTTTCAGGAAGACCTGATATTTTACCTGTAAATTTGGCTTTTAATTCTTTAGTCATCACCTTGAAAACATTTCCTGAAGCAGAAAAAACATAGAAATTGTTTTCAGCATCAGCAATCATATCACCGCCAAAACCGGTTTCCATTGCCGTAAAGGAATTCTTTCCGTTTGAAGGATTATCTTTAATAATCCCAAGATCGCTGACACCATATTGATTTCCTTTTTTGCTGATTTGCAACAACTGGGTTCCTGCATTATTAAGCGCATAAATATTTCCGTCATATCCGGCTGTCATTCTTGTGATATGAGAATTGATGTCACAAGAAGTTACTTTTGATACTGCATTGTCTACCAGCGTAATTTCTTTTGTCTTTGCATTTAAAATGTAAATATTGGAAGAAAACATAGGCATATACACCAGATTATTATTCAACGGGTCATAAGCCAGAGCTGCCATGGTAATCGACTGAGAATTACCATAAGAATTTCTATCTTCCGAAATAGTACCTTTTCTCTCCTGTGAAAATACTTTTGCAACTGTATCAGCCGTAAAAATTTTTTCACCGGAAGTGCCGTTTGTTACATCCATCACCCGAAAATCACTAAAAATAATACTGGACGTATCTTTTCCGGCAATGGCAAAAAAATCCTGCTGCGCCTGGGCATGCGCACCAAATAACAGCAGGAAAAGAGGGAATAAATGTTTTTTCATACAATGTAGAATTTAGATTCGTAATGATTAATACAACTAAGTTACATAATTTACAAATAGAATCATAAAAAATTAATACTATTTACATAACATTTACAATCAATTTGTTCAAACGTTGATATTATGATAATTAACACTTAAAACAGCCAACCCATTTATATAAAAAACTCCCGCAGATCATGGATTACAACAGGCTTTATAGTCTGTATAATCCACGCGATCTGCGGGAGCTATATTTGTATTTTGAAGATTAATTCAGAACGTAGGTTGTTCCGTCCCTTCCGTCTTTTAATTCAATACCTTCAGCAAGCAGCTTGTCTCTGATCTGATCTGAAAGGTCAAAGTTTTTTGATTTTCTCGCCTGATTCCTTAGTTCTATTAAAACTTTTAAAGTCTGGTCAAGTTTCTCATTATTGTTTTCTTCAACATTCTGAAGCCCTAAAACATCAAATACAAAAGCATTCAAAGTTGATTTTAAGTCTTCAAGATCTTCCGAAGAAATTGTTTCTTTGCCATCATTTAAAGCGAAAATGTATTTTACAGCTTCAAATAAATGAGCAATCAGAATCGGAGAATTAAAATCATCTGTTAAAGCATCATAAGCTTTATTTTTCCACTCCTTAAGGTCAAAACCAGACTGTTTTTCATTATCCGGAGTAACAGCGTTTAAAACTTTAATAGCTTCCATTAATCTGATAAAACCTTTTTCACTAGCAATCATCGCATCATTGGAAATATCCAGCACACTTCTGTAATGTGCCTGCAGGAAGCAGAAACGTACGATGGTAGGATGGAAAGGTTTTTCAAAGAAGTCATTTTCTCCTGTTACCAGCTGCATTGGAAGAATATAATTCCCGGTAGATTTGCTCATACGCTGGGAATTCATCGTCAGCATATTGGCATGCATCCAGTAGTTCACTGGAGCTGTATCATTGCATGCCTTTCCCTGTGCAATTTCACATTCGTGGTGCGGAAATTTCAAGTCCATGCCGCCACCATGGATATCAAATTTTTCACCTAAATATTTTGTGCTCATAGCAGTACATTCAAGGTGCCATCCCGGAAAACCTTCACCCCAAGGGGAGTTCCATCTCATAATGTGAGCAGGAGATGCTTTTTTCCATAAGGCAAAATCCTGTGGATTTTTCTTTTCGCCCTGTCCGTCAAGATCACGCGTATTTGCAAAAAGCTCTTCTATATTACGTTTTGAAAGTTCGCCATAGTTCAAGCCCCTGTTATTGTATTCCAGAACATCAAAATAAACAGAACCGTTACTTTCATATGCAAAACCCTTCTCAATAAGCTTCTGTGTAAGCTCGATCTGTTCTACGATATGACCTGTTGCTGTAGGTTCGATATTCGGAGGAAGCAGGTTGAACATTTCCAAAACTTTATGAAAATCCACGGTATATTTCTGTACAATTTCCATAGGTTCCAGTTTTTCCAGACGAGTCTGTTTCACGAATCTGTCGTTCTCTACATTTCCATCGTCTGTAAGGTGCCCTGCATCGGTGATATTTCTTACGTATCTTACTTTATACCCTAAGTGGATCAGGGTACGGTAGATAAAATCAAAGGAAAGGAAAGTTCTTACATTTCCCAAATGCACATTGCTGTAGACGGTAGGTCCGCAGACATACATACCGACGTTTCCTTCTAAAATGGGTTTAAATATTTCTTTTTCTGCTGTGAGGGAGTTATATAATTTTAATTGCATTTTTTTAAATTAAAAGATTCAATGATTAAGATTTAAAAATTAGTTAAAATAATTCTATCCACAACAAATAATTGTTGTGAGAAAAATTTTATTTGAAACTTTTTTAAATATTACCATTATTAAATTGCTTTTAAGTGATAATGAAGATGATCAATATAATCCTGAATGATATATTCTAATGTAAAGGCCTGAGGAACCGTTTTTGTTGTATCACAGGTTCTTTTCAAGGCTTCATCCGGAATATTTTCTACGGTATAAACGATCTGAAAATTCAGAGATTTCCAAAGACTAATAATTTCTGAAACCGGAATATTCTGATAATTCTGCGCTTTCACCCAAAAATCCTGATCATAAACAATATTGTCATTTTCTTTATACTGAGTCACTACAAATCTTCTGATATTGGTAAGTGCACTATCACAAAGATGACCTAAAATTTCTTTTTTTAGACCATTTTTCAAGTGAAATTTTATAGTTCCAATCTTCTTCAGAAATGGTTTCAAATCTCTGAAGCTCGGCATCAACAATATCTTTAAGAATCTGATAGTTCATCTATTTACTAATAATCAAGTTTAGCATGGCTTCCCACATAATGGAGGAATTCCTGTCTGGTGATGGGATTGGTTCTGAAAATACCACTCAATTCTGCTGTAATAGTAGAACTCGCTGTATCTTTTATTCCTCTGCAGTTGACACATAAATGTTTTGCATCGATAATACAGGCTACATCTTTGGTGCCTAGTGCTTCTTTCAAAGCATCTACAATCTGCATCGTCAGTCTTTCCTGAACCTGCGGTCTTTTTGCATAATAATCCACAATCCTGTTGATCTTGGAAAGGCCAATCACTTCGCCGTTTGAAATATAGGCAACGTGGGCTCTTCCGATGATCGGCAGAAAATGATGTTCACAGAAAGAATAAACGGTAATATCCTTTTCCACCAGCATCTGACGGTATTTATATTTATTGGAGAAAGTGGAAATTCCCGGCTTATTTTCAGGAAGAAGTCCTCCAAAAATTTCATTCACATACATTTTGGCAACACGCTTCGGAGAATCTTTTAAAGAATCATCCGTCATATCCATCCCCAGTGTTTCCATAATTTCACCGAAAAGTTCGGTGATTTTTTCTATTTTTTCCTGTGGCGATTTATCAAATGCATCTTTCCTAATAGGCGTATGTTCTTTTCCAGTGAAAATATCATCGTCGTTATCGGTAAAATCAACCATTTTTATTTAATTTGCAACAAAAATACGGATAAAATCTGTTCATCGATTTCAATTTGAACGAAAAACATTATCCATTCTCAAATTAGCCTATGATTATTGTCGAAGAAGTGCAGAACGAAAACCAAAAAAAGGAATTTTTAGAATTTCCCGCAAGACTTTACCTGCACGACAAAAACTATATAAGACCTTTAGACAAAACGATCAATGAGATATTTGATCCTGAAAAAAATATAACGTTTAAAAATGGTATATGCACTCGGTTTTTGTTTAAAAACAAGCAGGCTAAAACAGTAGGAAAGGTCGCTGTTTTTATTAACAATGATTATGAACAAAATCAGCTAACAGGAGGAATAGGATTTTTTGACTGCATTAATGATCAAACAACCGCAGATTTTATTTTTGACCACTGTAAATCATGGCTTCAGGAAAGAGGTATGGAGGCAATGGATGGGCCTATCAATTTTGGGGAACGGGATAAATTCTGGGGACTTCTGATTGAAGGCTTCGGTGAACCTCTTTATGGAATGAATTATAATTTCCCTTATTATAAAGAGTTGTTTAAAAACTATGGTTTCAAAATGTATTTTGAACAGTTGTGCTTTTCACGACCTATTTTTGCTGAAGTATCAAGGATTTTCACATTAATGCATACGAAACACAGCAGAAATCCTGCGATCTCAGCAAGACCTATGAAAAAGAACAATCTTCCAAAATTTGCCAAAGATTTCACAGAAGTTTATAATCAGGCCTGGGCAGCGCACGGTGAAGGTAAACAGCTGGAAGAAACAAAGGTTCTGAAAATGTTTCAAACGATGAAGCCCATTATTAATGAACATATTTCATGGTTTGTCTACGAAAATGAGAAGCCCATTGCCATGTGGATGAATCTTCCTGATGTGAATCAGTGGTTTAAATATCTGAACGGTAAATTCGGTATTGTGGAAAGGCTTAAATTTTTGTGGATAAAACAATTCACGAAAAATGAAAAAATGGTAGGCCTTGTTTTCGGTGTCGTTCCGGAATGGCAGAAAAAAGGGATCGATGGCTATATGATCTGGGAAGGAACACAGCATCTGAGAAAACATACGGATTTTAAAATTACAGAACTTCAATGGATAGGAGATTTCAATCCTAAAATGATCAAAATAGCAGAGAGTCTTGATACAACTGTTACCAGGAAGCTGGCTACGTACCGATATTTATTTGATCGTGATAAGGAATTTGAAAGGCATCCAATGCTTTAAATAAAAACCCTGCTGTTGATCAGCAGGGCTCCTTTCACTTTGACTCTATTAGAATAGCTCACCGGCTATTTTTTTTATGTTATCACTTTTCCCCATGGAGTAAAAGTGCAGCACAGGAACTCCAAAATCCAAAAGTTCTCTGCATTGATTGATCGCCCACTCTACTCCGATCTGTTTTACAGCATCATTGTTTTTAGCCTTTTCCACCTCATTGATCAGGTCTTCCGGAAGATCAATCTTGAATATCTGTGGCAGAATTTTTAAATGCTTTTTGGTGGCGATAGGTTTGATCCCCGGGATAATAGGAACGGTAATTCCCATTTCTCTGGCTTTTGTCACAAATTCAATAAATCTTTTATTGTCAAAAAACATCTGGGTAACGATATAATCTGCTCCGGCATCTACTTTTTGTTTCAGCCATTTCAGATCATAATTCATAGAAGGTGCTTCCATATGTTTTTCAGGATAGCCAGCTACTCCTATGCAAAATTTATTAAGTTCATCGCAGATTGTTTCATCATTGTGAAGGTATTTTCCTCTTCCCAGATCATTAATCTGATGAACAAGATCCATGGCACTCGCGTGGCCTCCCGGTGTAGGTTCAAAGTACTGATGGCCTTTCATAGCGTCTCCTCGCAAAGCCATGATATTATCTATTCCCAGATACATACAATCTACCAGAAGGTATTCTGTCTCTTCTTTGGTAAAGCCTCCGCACAGAAGATGGGGAACGGTATCTACATTATATTTATGCTGGATTGCCGCACAAATCCCTAAGGTTCCGGGACGCATTCTGGTAATACGGCGTTCCATGAGTCCATTTCCTTTGTCTAGGTAAATATATTCTTCTCTGGAAGTGGTGACATCAATAAAAGGGGGCTTAAACTCCATAAGCGGATCTATATTGATGTACAAATCTTCGATTCCAATTCCTTTCTGGGGCGGAACGACTTCCAGGGAGAATAGGGTTTTCCCGTTTGCATTTTTTATGTGTTCAGTGATCTTCATTCTAGTTTAATTACTTAAAAAAATTTTATCAGTTTTTGTAAATCCAATCTGTAATTAAATTTTCGCAATTTTTATAGTTATTTAGCGGAAAACTTATTTTAAATCGGTACTTCAAATTATTATGTTCTTCAAAAAAATTCACGTTTTCCAATACTTCAAAATCAGATTTGATGTTTACTTTATATTTAAAAGTTTTGTTACTTTTTAAATTTTTCATTTTATCTGGTTTGAAGCAATCTATATCTTTATTTGCAAGACTCATCTTTTCATAAGTTTGAGTTTTGTTATTGAATAGTTCCAACTCAATCAAGTGAATATTACATAAATCAATTTTCTTTGGAATTTTGAATGATCCGCTTCCAGTATTTGTAACCGACAGTGTAAAGTATCCTGTATCTTTCAAATGATCGTTGTTAATTTTTACAGAATAACTTTGTCCGAAAACAATTGTCGAAATACAAATAAGGAAAAGTGATAATATCATCATATAAATATTATTTTTAAATTCCATCTGCTAAATTGGGGTTTAGCCATTTTTTTGCTTCCTGGAAAGAAATTCCTCTTCTCTCTGCATAATCCTTGAGCTGGTCTTCTGTAATTTTTCCAAGACCAAAATATTTTGCATGTGGGCTTCCGAAATAATATCCAGAAACTGCTGCCGTTGGGAACATGGCGAGGCTTTCGGTAAGGAAAACACCTGTATTTTCTTCTACTTTTAAAAGATCCCAGATGGTCTTCTTTTCCAAATGATCAGGACAGGCAGGGTAACCCGGTGCAGGACGGATTCCTTTGTATTTTTCAGCGATCAGATCTTCATTGCTCAGACTTTCCTGATTGGCATATCCCCAATATTCTGTTCTTACTTTTTTGTGTAAAAATTCGGCATAAGCTTCTGCGAATCTGTCGGCAAGGGCTTTTACCATGATGGCATTATAATCATCATTAGCTTTTTCATATTCTTCAGCGAATTCATCTGTCCCGAAACCGGTAGTCACACAAAATGCTCCTACATAATCTGTTTTACCGGAACTTTGTGGAGCAATGAAGTCACTTAATGCTAAATATTCTTTTCCTTTTGAACGCTGTGCCTGCTGTCTTAATGTAAGAAATCTGGCCTGTTCTTCATTATTTTCGTCAAAAATCAGGATATCATCCGTTTCATTGGAATTGGCTTTAAAAATTCCAAAGACAGCTTTTGCCTGCAGTCTTTTTTCATCAAGAATTTTATTTAAAATGACCTGCGCATCTTTAAATAATTCTTTGGCTTGAGCCCCTACTACCTCATCTTCTAAGATATTCGGGTATTTCCCGTGAAGATCCCAGCTTCTGAAGAATGGCGACCAGTCGATAAACGGAAGCAGTTCTCTCAGATCCTGATCTTCAAAAACTTTGACACCTAAATTATTCGGTGTAAAGATATCTTCGTTTTCCCAGTCGATACTAAAATGACTTTTTCTGGCTTCTTCAATGGAAACATAATCTTTATCAACCTGTCTGTTCAGGAACTTTTCACGGAAATCAGAATATTCGTCTTTCAACTCTGAAACATATTCTTTGTTTCTGTCACCAAGCAATGAGCTCACCACATTGACTGCCCTGGAAGCATCATTAACGTGAACGACTGCATTTTTATATTTTAAATCGATTTTTACAGCGGTATGTGCTTTTGAGGTTGTTGCGCCACCAATCAGCAATGGAAAATTAAGGTTCTGTCTTTCTAATTCCGAAGCGATATACACCATTTCATCAAGACTTGGCGTGATCAACCCGCTTAATCCAATGACATCTACTTTATGTTCTATGGCAGCCTGGATGATTTTTTCGGCAGGAACCATTACTCCGAGATCCACAATTTCGTAATTGTTGCAACCCAGCACAACACTCACAATATTTTTACCAATATCATGAACGTCCCCTTTTACGGTAGCCATCAGAATTTTACCGTTGGCTGGTCTTGAGCCGTCTTTTTCATCTTCAATAAAAGGCTGAAGATAGGCCACTGCCCTTTTCATTACCCTTGCAGACTTTACTACCTGTGGAAGGAACATTTTTCCGCTTCCGAAAAGGTCTCCCACAACGCCCATTCCGGTCATCAGATTAATTTCAATGACATGGAGTGGTTTTTCGGCCTGCTGTCTGGCTTCTTCCACATCTTCCTCTATAAAACGGTCGATTCCTTTAACCAAAGCATGGGTAATTCTATCCTGTAAAGGTTTTGTCCGCCATTCCAGATCTTCAACGATTTCTTTTTTGACGGATTTATGTCTTTCGGAATAATCTAAAAGTCTTTCTGTAGCATCCTCCCTTTTGTCAAGGATCACATCTTCCACAAGTTCCAGAAGTTCTTTATTGATCTCGTCATAGACTTCGAGCATAGCCGGATTTACGATCCCTATATTCATTCCGGCCTGGATAGCATGATAAAGGAATACGGAGTGCATCGCTTCTCTCACGGTATCATTTCCACGGAACGAGAAGGAAACATTGCTTACGCCTCCACTCACAGATGCATAAGGAAGGTTTTTCCTTACCCATCTTGTCGCTTCAATGAAATCTATTGCATTTCTTCTATGCTCTTCCATTCCGGTGGCAACAGGGAAGATATTTAAATCGAAAATGATATCTTCTGCAGGAAAACCAATCTGATTAACCAAAATATCATACGACCGTTTTGAAATTTCAATTCTTCTGTCATAATTATCAGCCTGTCCATCTTCATCAAAGGCCATGACAATAACTGCAGCACCATATCTTTTGACGGCTTTGGCCTGCTTTATAAATTCTTCCTCACCTCCTTTGAGACTGATGGAATTGACAACAGATTTTCCCTGAGCTACCTGTAATCCGGCTTCAAGGATTTCCCATTTTGATGAATCTATCATCAGTGGAATCCTGGAAATATCGGGTTCGGAAGCTATTAAGTTCAGGAATTTGATCATGGAAGCTTTACCATCAATCAATCCGTCATCAAAATTGACATCAAGAATCTGCGCCCCACCTTCCACCTGGTGGCGGGCAATATCAAGTGCTTCAGAGAATTTCTCCTCTTTAATTAATCTTAAAAATTTTTTGGAACCGGCAACATTGGTTCTCTCACCAACATTGATGAAATTACTTTCCGGTGTTATAATAAGGGGCTCAAGGCCTGATAATCTTAAATATTTCATTAATTTTTATTCTTCTAAAATATAATAGGCATTGTTTGCATTCTGCCGCAGCAGGTCTACATGCTTGCCTAAAGCAGTAAAAATTGGAAATCTTTTATAGGCTAAGTTGTGTTCTTCTGCAAATTTTTCAATCTCGTCTGTGATCTCGTTATAGTACATATAGCTATAATTCGGGAAAAGATGATGGGCCACATGAAAATTAAAGTTTCCTAAAACATTTCTCACCAGCCAGTTATTTTCTTTTAAATCATTGGTCACCTCAAACTGATGACGGAGCCAGCTGAAGGGAAGTCCGTTTTTTGTATCCAACTTTGGAAAAGCATTGTCAGGAAGCGGATGTAAAGGCAACAATACGAACAGTGCAAAAATGCTCGCAGCAATCACCTGAAGTCCCCAAGCCCCCAAAGCCAAACCTATAGATACTTTAAAGAACAGAACAGGAACTACAATCTGATAAAAGAAATAGAACAGTTTGTAGATCACCATTTTTATTTTTTCAATCACAGGAATTGAGCCCTGTGTCTTTAAAATCACTCTTTCTTTATCAAAAAAGTCCCTGAAATCCCGGATAAACATCCAATTAAACAGGTAAAGAGGATATACCAAAAAGAAGAAAAGGTGCTGGAACTTCTGAACGCGTTTTGCCTTAACCCAAGGGACAATCAAAAGCACACCACTCTGCTCTATGTCCGTATCCCATCCATCTACATTAGGATAAGCATGGTGGCTGGCAATATGTCTTTTTTTCCAGATGTATGAATTGGCTCCTACAAAATCAAAAATATGCAGTACCATCGAGTTTAGTCTTTTACTTTTATAAATGTTATTATGGGCCGCTTCATGGATCAGGTTTAAATAAATCAGCACCAAGAAAATCCCCATTAAAACAAAGCTTCCGATATACATCCAGGATTTGTTAGCATTAAATAAAGCAAAGAAATACAATGCAAAATAGACCAAAGGCAGGATAACCGCTTTGATCTGTATATAAATATCCCTGTTTTCAGGAATTTGCTCTAAACGCTGATTCACTTTTTTTCTTAGTTCATTAAAAAGTCTTATATCCTCTGAATTTTTCAAGTAACTTGGCTTTTCCATAATGTTAAATTTTGTGACTTATTTAAAGATAACATTTATAATCAAGCACTTACCCCATATTTTAATTAAAAAAATCTATTAAATCAGACAAATTTTTTCAATTTTCTTGGAGAATATTCTGCTACCAGATCTGCAATAGCTCTGATGTGATCAGGTGTGGTTCCACAGCATCCGCCGATAATATTGATCAATCCTTTCTCCACATATTCTTTGATTTGTCTCGCCATATCTTCCGGCGTTTCATCATATTTTCCGAAAGCATTGGGTAAACCGGCATTGGGATAAGCTGATACAAAGAATTCAGAATTGTGTGCTAAAGTTTCCAGATAAGGGGTAAGCTGATCAGCACCTAATGCACAGTTGAAACCTACACTAAGTAAGTTTAAATGTGACACTGAAATGAGGAATGCTTCTGCAGTCTGCCCGCTCAGGGTTCTTCCTGACGCATCTGTAATGGTACCGGAAACCATGATCGGAATTTTTATATTTCTTTCCTCCTGTATTTCATCAATCGCGAAAAGAGCTGCTTTTGCATTCAGGGTATCAAAGATAGTTTCTACCAGAAGAATATCCGAACCACCATCAAGCAAAGCTTCGCATTGCTGTTTGTAAGCTAATCTTAATTCTTCAAAAGTAATTGCTCTGTATCCCGGATCGTTTACATCCGGACTTAAGCTTGCTGTTCTGTTAGTAGGTCCTATGGAACCTGCAACAAATCTGGGCTTATCAGGATTCTGAGCTGTAAATTCATCACATGCTTTTCTGGCAATTTTCGCTGACTCATAGTTTAGCTCGTATACCAGTTCCTCCATGTGGTAATCTGCCATCGCAATGGTAGTTCCGGAGAATGTATTGGTTTCTATAATGTCTGCTCCTGCTTCCAGGTATTTCTTATGGACTTCCTCAATTGCCTGAGGCTGTGTGAGAGAAAGCAGGTCATTATTTCCTTTCACCGGATGCTCCCAGTCTTTGAAACGCTCTCCTCTGTAATCTTCCTCTTCAAATTTATAACGCTGAAGCATGGTTCCCATGGCTCCATCCAGAACGAGAATTCTTTTTTCAAGCTGAGCATTGAGCGATGACTGAGCGTTTTGTATATTATTTTTCATTTTCTATTTCTTATAATAATTGATAAATCCGCCGATTAACTTTTTACACAAAAGAATTTTTGAATTGACCTTCCCAAAATCCTTCTTAGAAATATAGTTTTCTTCCAGGGATAAATTAAGTTGATTTTCAAGTTCATACAGCGATTCTACGGCACTATTCATAAATTGCAATGTTTCTTCCGAATTCTGTTTTCTACCTCCTTCCGCAATATTAAGAGCAACCGAAGCAGCAGCTTTCCTGATTTGGCCAGATAAATCAGATAATTCTTTTTTAGGATGCTTTTTGGTAAAACTTTCTACCAAAACAACCAATTTCCTCCCTTCAATCCAAACTTCCAGCTGTGCATAATCTCTGTTCTTGTACATAACCTTTCAATGATCAATTAATCTAAAGCTTGTTTCAGGTCTGCGATGATATCATCTACATATTCCAAGCCTACTGAGCATCGCACAAGGCCTGCTGTAATCCCAACTTCATTTCTTTCTTCGTCAGTAAGCTTTGAATGCGTAGTTGATGCAGGATGGGTCACAATAGTTCTGGTATCTCCAAGATTGGCAGAAAGGGAACACATTTTTATTTTATCTAAGAAGTTTCTTCCGCCTTCTATTCCTCCTTTAATCTCAAATGCTACGATATTTCCCCCAAGCTTCATTTGTTTTTTGGCAATTTCATAGCTTGGGTGTGATGGTAAGAATGGGTATTTTACAAGTTCCACATTGGGATGATTTTCTAAAAACTCAGCTACTTTCAATGCATTTTCACAATGTTTTTCAACACGGATCGCCAAGGTTTCCAGGCTTTTTGAAAGTACCCATGCGTTAAATGGTGACATTGCCGGGCCTGTATTTCTAGCAAAAAGATAAATTTCTCTGATCAGATCAGCTTTTCCTACAGCTACTCCTCCTAAAACTCTTCCCTGACCGTCAATAAGCTTTGTTGCAGAATGAACAACAATATCTGCACCATATTTAATAGGCTGCTGAAGATAAGGTGTTGCAAAACAGTTATCTACAATAAATATCAGGTTATGCTTTTTAGCAATTTGCCCGAAAAACTCCAGATCAAGAATTTCAATGGCTGGATTGGTGGGCGTTTCAAGATACAAGATCTTAGTGTTGGGTTTAATATATTGTTCTACATTCTCTGCATCGCCGGCTTTGAAATAGGATGTTTCAATGTTCCATTTTGGAAAATACTTTGTAAACAGAGTATGTGTAGATCCGAAAACGGACTGGCAGCTTACAATATGATCCCCGGCATCCAATAAGGCAGCAAACGTAGAATAAATGGCAGCCATCCCTGTTGCAAATGCATATCCTGATTCTGCACCTTCCATTTTCGAAATCTTATCTGTGAACTCCGTAACATTTGGATTTGAAAAACGGCTGTAAAGGTTTTTAGGCTTTTCTTCAGCAAAGCTTGCTCTCATATCTTCTGCATCCTGAAATATAAAACTAGACGTAAGATATAATGGTGTTGTATGTTCATCAAACTGCGTTCTTTCAGTCTGAGTTCTTATTGCGGTGGTTTCGAAATTTTCCATATATATTTAATTTACCAATGGAACAGGGTATCAATGAAACAATAAAATTCTTCGCTTCGCTCGGATATAATAATCATTGGTAAACTGTTATATTGTTATATTGTTACATTAATTATTTTGTTTCACTTACTCTTAAGATATCACCGAAAACACCTCTTGCCGTTACCTGGGCTCCGGCTCCGGCTCCCATTATTACAATTGGGTTTTCTCCATAACTTTCTGTATAGATCTCAAAAATTGAGTCTGAACCTTTCAACTGGCCTAATGCGGAGCTTCCCGGTACAGAAATCAGTTGCACATCGAGCTGGCCTTTATCCTTCTGAAGATCGCCGTGAAGATCACCTACATAACGGAGTACGTGTCCAGGCTCCTGACCTTCTTTAATTCTTTGGTATTCTTCATCCAGTTCATCCAGTCTTGCGATAAATTCATTCTTTTCTACTGCCAGAAGATTTTCCGGAATTAAATTCTGGATGTTAATATCCTGGAATTCATTAATCAGGTCTAATTCTCTGGCAAGGATCAGAAGTTTTCTGGCCACATCATTTCCTGACAGGTCTTCACGGGGATCGGGTTCTGTAAAGCCTTTTTCCATTGCCTCTCCGATGATGGTTGAGAATTTATCATTTCTTACAGAGAAATTATTGAAGATATAGCTTAATGATCCTGAGAACACTCCTTTTATTCTTGTAATATTTTCTCCTGAAAGGTGTAATAATTTGATGGTATCAATTAACGGAAGTCCCGCCCCTACATTCGTTTCGTAAAGATAGCGTCTGTTATTTTTACTCAACGTATATCTTAGTTGACGGTATTCTTCAATCGGAAGCGTATTAAAAATTTTATTGGAAGAAACAAGGTCAAAACCGTTTTCAGCAAGAGCGTGATAGTTTTTCACAAAATCTTTGCTTGCTGTATTATCTACTACGATCAGGTTTTCCAGCTGGTTTTCTTTCGAGAAATTGATGAGTTCCTGAACATTAGATGGATGTTCCGCTGTTAAAACCTCATCGCTCCAGTCTGCATTAAACCCTTTCTTATTAAAAGCAATTTTCCTTGAATTGGCTACTGCCACTACTTTAAGGTCTATTTTTTTACGTCTTTTGATTTCTTCTGAAGATTGTAAAACCTGTTCAATTAAAGTCTTTCCTACATTTCCATGACCGATAATAGCCAGATGAACGGTTTTTGGCTTTTTGAAAATTTCAGATTCAATAACATTCTTCGTTTTTTCATCCTGAGAGGAAGTCACGACAATATTGACTCTTTTTTCACTTGAAACCTGGTTTAAAAGAAGTGGAAAAACATTATTTCTGGCAAGCTCGGCAAGAACTTTATTGAAATCTTCCGCTACAAAACCAAGTACGGAAACATTATTGATGCTGTAAATCTGTGAAACTTTTCCTGATCTTCTTTCTTCCACAAATTCATCAATCAGACAGGCTACGGCTTTTTCGGCGTCTGCTTCATTTACCAAAATAGAGATTCCATTTTCAATTGCTTGTTGGGAGATCACTCCTACACTGATACGTGCCAAGGTAAGCGCTTTGAAAATTCTTCCGTCTATCCCGATTTCACCTAAGAAATCTTCCCCTTCAAATTTGATAATTGATCTGTTCTTTAAAAACTTAATTTCGTTAGCATTTTTCATTCTACAAAATATTTTTTATGATATTATTTAATTGTTTGTATTCCATTAAGAAGGCATCATGCCCGTGAATTGACTGTATCTCGTGATAGAAAACCTCTTCTTTTCTCTCTCTCAGCTGTTCAAAGCACATTCGGATTTCTGAGGCGGGAAAGAATAGATCTGTATCTACAGCGATCAGGTGCATTCGTGCAGTGATCTTTTCCAGCTGATTTTCTTCAGTATTGATATTCATCAGCAAATGATTCATGAGCTTATAAGATTTTAAACTAAATCTTTCGTTCAATGCATTTCCATGGTAAAGAAGCCAGTCTTCTGATTCTAACCGATGGTTCTGATGATGATATTTGTTTTGAAATCTATCGTTTAAGGATTGAGGAGTTCTATAACACAACATAGCATGAATCCTGGCTTTTTGCAGGGGTTCATCATTTCCGTTCAGCAGAAATTTCTGAACCAGACACTGTGCATGAAGCCAATCGTGGGTCTTAAGATCGCAGGCAATAGGAATAAATATCTCTGCAAGCTGTGGCTGTTTGGCCAGCATCTCCCAAGCGATCCCGCCTCCTAGAGATCCTCCAATAATGGCATATAATTTTTTGATATGTAAAGCTTCGAGACCTTTCAGGAATATTTCTGCAATATCTGAAGGGGTGAAATCTTCGTATTCATCAATTAAAAAATGATCATATCCGTTTCCGGGAATATTGAAACACAGAACGGTATATTGAGTCGTATCAATGATCTGATTTTCACCAATCAGCTGTTTCCACCATCCTTTCTCTCCGGAAACATTTGAATTTCCGGTCAGGGCGTGATTGATCAGTATAATGGGTGCTGTAAACAGGTCTTTCCCGAAGAGCTGGTAGCTCAACGGGATATAGTATTCCTTTTGGGAATGAGTATGATACGAAAGATTAATATAGTTTAGTTCTGTTTTCAATTCTATTATTATTTAATACAATTGAAAATGCCACAGGAAATGGCTGAAAAGAACTTCAGTAAGTTATCTGTCCAAAATAAATTTGGTAGAACGTAGCACCTTCTTTGCTTGCACAAAGGGTTGCTAAGGTTTCATAGGGTCTAATCCCTCAACCTTTCTTGATAACATTTTCAATATTTGAATGAACGCTCTGCAAAGATAGGTGTTTTCTTTTAAATTTTTCAAAAAAAATATTTAATATTAAAAAAGCCCACAATTACAAGTGTTTCAGAGCTATATTAAGAATTATTCAGATGAAAGGAATTGGAATTTTTTTTCAAAAAAACTACCTTCGTACTGAAAAATGATGAGATATGAGTGCTGAAAAAGAGCGATTACAAGATATAAAATGGAAAAACTGGGGTCCTTATGTAAGTAACAGGCAATGGGGAAACGTACGGGAAGATTACAGTCCGGACGGGAATGCCTGGCATCACGCCAATCACAACAATGCAGAAAGCTACGCCTACAGATGGGGCGAAGAAGGGATCGCAGGCATCTCTGATGTAAAGCAGATTTTCTGTTTTGCCTTTTCATTTTGGAATAAAAAGGACAAAATAATAAAAGAGCGTTTCTTCGGACTGAGCAATCCTCAGGGAAACCATGGCGAGGATATCAAGGAGATCTTCTATTACCTGGATAATACACCTACCCACAGCTATATGAAAATGGTGTACAAATATCCTATCAATGCATTTCCATATGATGATCTTGTGGCAGAAAACGGAAGACGTAGTAAAAAGGAACCTGAATACGAGATCTTTGACACCGGAATTTTTGATAACGATGAGTATTTTGATATTTTTATTGAATACTGTAAGGCCGATCACAATGATATTCTGGCAAGGGTAACGGTTCATAACCGAAGTAAACAGGATGCCCCGATCGTCATAGCACCTACAGCTTGGTTCAGGAATAACTGGAAATGGGGCTACAATTCGTACAAGGCACAATTGAATGCTTCTTATGATGGATGTATAGACGTAAATCATGACAGTATTTCTATTAAGAAATTTTATTCAAGAAATCTGGCAGCGAAAAGCGCTTTCTGTGAAAATGAAACCAACACTCCTAAATTATACGGAAGTCCGTACCCGGGAAATACTTACTTTAAGGATGGAATCAATGACCATATCATTTACGGGAGCAATACGGTGAATCCTGAAAAAAGGGGAACTAAGGCTTCTTTTATCATTGATGAAATTATTGGTGCAGGACAGTCTAAAACATTTGATTTCAGGTTGTGTCCGGATGAAGTTGATGAACCTTTTGAAAGATTTGATGAGATTTTTAATAACAGAATTACTGAAACGAACGAATTTTATCAGGAGATTCAGAATGAAACCACAAATGAAGATGAAAGAAATGTACAGAGACAGGCTTTTGCTGGACTTCTCTGGAATAAGCAGTTCTATCACTATAACGTTGGAAAATGGCTGAAAGGTGACCCTAATCATCAGGCACCAAGAAATTTCAATGAATATGTAAGAAATACGGAGTGGAACCACCTTCACAATAAGGATATTATCTCTATGCCAGATAAATGGGAATATCCGTGGTATGCAACCTGGGACCTGGCATTTCACTGTGTTCCTTTTTCTATTATTGATGCTGAATTTGCAAAGGGGCAGCTTCTTCTCCTGACGAAGGAATGGTATATGCATCCGAACGGTCAGCTTCCCGCTTATGAATGGAATCTGAGCGATGTGAATCCACCGGTACATGCATGGTCTTGTTTCAGGGTATTTAAAATTGATGAAAAACAAAACGGTAAACCAGATCTTTTATTTCTTGAAAAAGTTTTTCAGAAACTTCTCCTGAATTTTACCTGGTGGGTCAATCGAAAAGATAAAAGCGGTAACAATATTTTTGGTGGAGGCTTCCTGGGGCTTGATAATATCGGGGCTTTCGACCGTAATATGGTACTGAAAGACGGACAGCATCTGGAACAGGCTGACGGAACCAGCTGGATGGCTATGTATGCACTTAATATGATGCGTATTGCTATGGAATTAGCTCAATATTACCAGGTTTACGAGGATATGGCGATTAAATTTTTTGAGCATTATCTGTATATCGCAGAGGCAATGGAGAATTTAGGGGAAGGAAAAGAAGGGTTATGGAATGAAGAGGATGGCTTTTTCTATGATGTTTTGCAGTTGGGTAACGGAGAAAGTGTTTCTTTGAAATTAAGAAGTATTGTAGGACTGATCCCGATGTTTGCCGTGGAAATCATAGATCATAAGTTACTGGATAAAATGCCCAATTTCCAGGCAAGAATGGATTGGGTTTTAAAAAATAAGCCGGAACTTACGAAACTTGTTTCCCACTGGGATGAGGAAGGACAGGGCCGAAAGCACCTGATGA
This sequence comes from Chryseobacterium sp. W4I1, assembly GCF_030816115.1. NCBI lineage: Bacteria > Pseudomonadati > Bacteroidota > Flavobacteriia > Flavobacteriales > Weeksellaceae > Chryseobacterium > Chryseobacterium sp. W4I1. The sequence goes on along the minus strand of NZ_JAUSXQ010000001.1, from coordinate 4,463,510 downwards.
GTATTTTACGTAAGAACAGACTGACTAAGGTTTTAAGGCGAATGCTTGATGAGAGTGAATTTTTAAGTTCCTACGGAATCCGTGCGATGTCTAAAATTTATGAGGAAACTCCTTTTGTTTTCTCAGTTCACGGTACAGAAAATGTAGTATACTATACTCCAGCTGAAAGTGACAGCCGGATGTTCGGGGGCAACAGCAACTGGAGAGGCCCAATCTGGTTCCCAATCAATTTCCTGATCGTGGAAAGTTTACAGCGTTTTCATTTTTATTATGGCAATAGCCTGAAAGTGGAATTCCCAACCGGAAGCGGCGAGAAGAAAAATCTGGATGAAGTGGCACAAAATATCAGCCGCAGACTCTGTTCAATATTTTTAAAAGATGAGAACGGGCAGAGACCCTTCAACGGAGGAAATGCCAAGTTTAATTATGATGAACATTTTAAGAATTATATTACTTTCTTTGAATATTTCCATGGAGACAATGGCCGCGGCGTTGGTGCTTCTCATCAGACAGGATGGACAGCAACGGTTGCCAAGCTTATGAAACCGAGATTAACAGTCTAGTATAAATGGTAGCGGCCAGCCCAAATGGGCCGGCCGCTTATATTCAATTAAAAAAATATCTAAATTTTTTCTCCATTCACAAGCACTTCATACCCAATTTCTACATTCGGCTCTAAAGTTTTTGATACGGAGCAGTATTTATCAAAAGACAGCTGTGCTGCTTTTAATGCTTTAGTAGGATCTATGTTTCCTTCCAAAAGGAATTTCACCTTGATCGATTTAAAAGGTTTTGCATCTTCTACCTGAATTCTTTCTCCTTCAACTTCTGCCTGGAAACCTGTGATTTCCTGACGTTGTTTTTTCAGAATAGAAACCACATCTATTCCGCTGCATCCGGCTACTGCCATCAGAACGCTTTCCATTGGAGATACCCCTTTAGCTCCCGGCTGTGAAGTATTATCCAAAAGAATGGAATTTCCCTGGGAATTGGTACATTCAAATAAAAAATCGTCGTTTATTCTGTTTAGTGTTATTTTCATTTTAAATTGTATTGTAAGATTCTTTGACCCGTTTCAGAATGACCTGAGTCCTTTAGATTTATTATCAGTGCAAAATTATAAAATTCCCCGGGCTTTTATCTCAAGATATTTATTGATAACGTCAATATTTAAATTTTCAGGCAGAGTATATACGGTGTAAATTCCATATTTCCTAAGCTCCTGGATGATCAGCTTCTTTTCAAATTCAAATTTTTCAGCGATGATCTCATCATAGATTTCCTGCATACTTTCCGGATTTTTATGGATAAGCGTCTGCAATTCTGAGTTTTTGAAAAATACAACAACGAGCAGGTGATTCTTGGCAATACCACGGAGGTATTTTAATTGCCGGTTTAATCCGTCCAATGTTTCAAAATTGGTAAAAAGCAGTACCAGACTTCGCTGGTTCAGTGAATATTTCACATCCTGATAAAGGCGGTTAAAATCACTTTCAAAAAAATCGGTCTTAATATTATAGAGTGCTTCCGAGATCTTTTTCAGCTGTCCGGACTTATTTTCTGCGGCTATTTTATTCTCAGTCTTTTTGGAAAAAGTCATCATTCCGGCACGATCCCCTTTCTTCAGGATAATATGGGACAAAGCCATAGCAGCATTGATGGAGTAATCAAGCAAACTAAGACCATTGAAAGGCATTTTCATCGTTCTTCCTTTATCAATCAGGATAAAAATACGCTGTGACTTTTCATCCTGAAACTGATTGACCATCAAACGGTTGGTCTTAGACGTAGCTTTCCAATTGATTGTTCTGATATCATCTCCGGGGACATATTCTTTGATCTGCTCAAATTCCATGGTATGACCCAGCTTTCTGATCTTTTTAATTCCGCCAAGCATAAATTCACTCTGTAGCGCCATCAGTTCATACTTTCTAAGATGCACAAAAGATGGATAGGCAGGCAGCATGGCATCTTTCTGGAAATTAAATCTTTTTGAGATAAATCCTAATGGTGAAGAAGCATATATATTCAGGTTTCCAAAGCTGTATTCTCCTCTTTCTTTAGGTTCAAGGCTGTATTGGAAATAAGTATTTCTACCGGATTCAATATCTTTTGTAATTAAAAAATCTCTTTTCTGGAACTGAAACGGAATTTCGTCAATAATCTTTGTACTGATCTTAAAGCTGTAATTATTTTTAATATCAATCTTCACAAAATTCTCATCACCATTGGACAGCTTTTCCGGAAGTATTCTTTGGGCAAGCACCGCATTCTTTTGATTAAACAATAAAAGATAATCTACCATTGCTGCCAGAAAACACAAGATTAGAACAATGTGAGCCACCCACATCAGAACAGGAAAGAAAAATGCAAGGACATACACTATTCCCACTCCGATGAGCGCAAAGAAAAATCGTGTATTGATGTATAGGTTTTTCATTTTTTAAGGGATTAGGGGATAGGATTTAGGAATCAGGGATTAATTTTGGTGAAACAACTATTGCAGTCTTCTGTTCCTTACATCCAAATCACTACAACCTATCTGGGAATCTCTATTCCCTCTAAGATCTGGCGTATAATTTCATCTGCAGTCAGGCCTTCCATTTCTCTTTCCGGAGAAACGATTACCCGGTGTCTTAATACGGCATAACTTGCTTCTTTGATATCTTCAGGGGTAACAAAGTCTCTTCCTCTAAGCGCCGCAAAGGCTTTGGATGCTGTAAGCAGTGCCAATGAAGCTCTTGGAGAGGCCCCAAGGTATAAAAACTGGTTCTCTCTTGTATTGACGATAATTTTGGCGATATACTCCATGAGATGAGTCTCTACAATGATTTCTTTTACAAGATGCTGATAGTTTTTCAGCTGCGCAGCAGTAATAACCCGGTTTATGCCTTCTGTTTTATCTTCTTTTTTGCTTTCATGCTGATTTCTGATGATAGCAATCTCCTGCTCAAGATTAGGATATCCCACAGTGATTTTGAATAGGAAACGGTCCAGCTGCGCTTCGGGAAGCCTGTAGGTTCCTTCGTGTTCTATAGGGTTTTGGGTCGCTACAACAAGGAACGGTTCATCCATAACATAACGGGTTCCGTCCATTGTAATCTGTCTTTCTTCCATAACCTCAAACAGGGCAGCCTGGGTTTTTGCAGGCGATCTGTTGATCTCATCAATTAATATAAAGTTGGAAAATATCGGGCCTTTTTTAAATTCAAATTCTGAATTTTTTACACTGAAAACAGAAGTACCCAGGATATCCGAAGGCATAAGATCAGGTGTAAACTGGATTCTGCTGAACCCTACATCAATCGTTTTAGCAAGCAGTTTCGCCGTAATGGTTTTTGCTACCCCGGGAACACCTTCAATCAGGACATGTCCGTTTGATAGAAGGGCTGCGATAAGATGCTCAACCATGCTTTCCTGGCCAACAATCACTTTGGCTATTTCAGCTTTTACTTTATCTAAACTGGTACGAAGCTCAATCATATCAATTCTCGACTGAAACTGATCTTCATTTTTATTGAGATTGATAGAACTTTGATTTTCTGTATTTTCGTTTTCAGGGTTTTCCATAATTTTTTGTTTTTTATCTGATCGGCTTTGTTCTGTCTTTTATTAAATTGTCCCTTTGGACACTGTCATTATTGTAATAGATCGTCGAGAAGTTTATTCATTTTTATGAGGTCTTCTTTCATCACATTGGCGTAGGGATCCTCTCCTTTTCTGATTAGGGAAATAGCTTCGTTGATCATTTCCATAGGTTTTCCTGTTTTCAGATGAAGTTTTTTGGCAAATTCCGCATCCAGATTCTGGGTATCGATCAGGAGATCCATTCTTATTTTATTCAGGAAATACTGAGCTTTTTTAGCCATCATATCGTGAAAATCACCTTCCTGAAGATAAAGGTTTCCAATGCTTTTTACAAAGTCTACTGAAGTATTTCTCAGCGGCTCTTCCACAGGAACTATACGCTGTTTTCTTTTAGCATTAAAGAAAATGAACAGTACAAGCCCTCCTAACAGCAACCACCAGGCATATTTCAATGCAGGATTAGACAGAACGAATCTCATGAAAAAGCGGGAAACTTTTGTATCATTTTTTATAAACCATACCGTCTCTTTATCCGGAAGATACGAAAAAACATCCTGTGCGTATTGTATGCTGCCCTGCTTCAGAAGATAATAATTGGTAAGAAAAAGAGGCTCACTATGAACATACACCGTTCCTTTTCCAAAGCTTGCTTTAATAAAGTTAGCCTGATCTGAGTTATTTTTCTCGATTGTTTTCCCCAGCACTTCAACCTTAGGCTTAATGTATGAAAATCCTCTGCCGGATGGAAATTTATCCAACTTAATAAAATCGTTTTGATATTTTATATCCGTCAGCTTCATTATATTCTCCTCTGCAAAAGAAATATCTGCAGCATAATAACCAATACTGTCTGAAATATCTTTAGGAATGCTGCTTACCATAATCATTGCATCTGAACCTTTGGAGACCTGGTCCAGGATTTTCTTCCAGGATTCTTTATCCAGATCATTTTCAATGACAATAATATTGTGGGCTCCTTTTTTGTGCTGGCTATAATAGTCGTAAGGAGTCTGTTCTATTCTTTTCAGATTATTTTTAAACAGGTCTTTCGCTTCATTATTAAAAACAAACAGGCCGAACGGAGATTTCTGGTTGATATTAAAATTTTTACGCCAATCTGTTGTTTCAGTTTTATTGACTTCAAGCAACGCCAGAATAAGCATCACAACGATGAATATCACAGCATATATTTTGAAGGTTTTGTTCATGGTTAATTAATTTAATTAAGATTTAAATGCCTGGTATTGGTTTTTAAATTTAAGATAGCTCTGTTCATTAATGTTGAATTCTCCATACCAAACATAGTCGAAGATATAGGAAAGACCAGTGAATTCATTTTTCAGATGTCTGTCTTTCAGTTCTAAGGCATAATCTTTATTTGTTTTTTCAGGATTCCAGTTGATCTGTTTTTTATCGCTCAGTTTTTTCAGGATAAATAAGAACTGATAACGAACTGCTGACCGGTAATCTCCTTCCCTTTCAAATTTCGCAATGCTTTCAGGGAAATTGATTTCGTGAATATTTTCATGAAGCTCTTCCGCATTGATGTCTACTTTCTTATTTTTCTTTCCAAAAAAGAGATTCCCATCTTTCCCAACTAGAAATTTAATAATAAAATAAAGAAGAAATCCTACGAGAATAATAGCAAACAAACGGATAAGGATCGTAGTGATTTTTGCAGAGTTTGTAAAAACCGTTTCACCAAAAATACTTTGCAGGATCTTATCGATCTTCCGCATCAGTTTCTGCAAAAAAGATTCTCTCGGCTTGGTAATAGTGTAATTGAATTCGTTGCCTTTATATCTGGATTGCAGATTTTCTTTAAACTTTTTAGGATAGACTGTGTTTTCTGAAACAGGTTTTCGAATGAGCACAGAATCAGCCCTGAGCATATTCCTGTAATGCCCGGTTACCAGAGAATCTCCAATATAATCTTCCACTGTTGTGGGTCCGTTGTCATTTTGTGCACAAACGGAACCTATGGAGAAAAGAAACAGTAGAAAAAAAAGGAATCTATTCATTAATACCAATAGTTTCTATTTCTGCAAGTTCAACTTTCTGGTGAAGGTCTGTTCTGCTGTCGTAATACATTAATCCTGCATTGATGTACATCAGATTGGAAAGTAAGAGTGAAACAAGCATTGAAATTCCATAAAATACAAAGAAAATAATCCCTACTGCCCCTGTAAATGGATTTTCTTCAAAATTGCCGTCCGGAGTACCTGTAAGAAGTGATCCGTAGAAAAACATCAATGGAATAAAGGTAAATACCGATGTGATCATATACATAATAATGAACATAATCAGTGATCCTCCCCAATATTTCCAGTACGGAGATTTCTCATTTCCGTTTGGATAGGAAAACTGTGCCCGTATGGAATAACTCAGACTTTCTAAAAATCCTCGTTCAGTATTAAAATAATCATACATCAAAAATGCCGTTACATTAAAAGCTGTCGGATAAACAAGCAGGATAAGGAAGAAACCGATAATGATAAGTAGCAAAACATATGAAAATCCTACAATGATCATCGTTATAGGGAATACAATAAACAGCATTCCAATACACATTTTGAATATCCTTCCTCCGTTTCTTTTGAAATCTCCTAAGATCTCGTCCGTTTTAATTTTTTCAGCTCCCTGGGCTATTCTTTTCATATAAAAAACAGGATAGAGATAATTGACAATCGCAAGAATAATAAAAAGTACAAATACCAGGATCCCTGTCACGATAAGCATTCCCGAGTTTTCTGAAAAATATCTTTCAAAGTAATAATTTTCTCCGCTGAGATTGGATCCTAATAGCTGTCCGAAGATCTCCCTGAATCCAAAGATCACAATAGCAACTGTTAAAATTAGCAGCAGACCGTTGATCAGCAGATAATTTTTGAAATAATTCTTCCCGTACAGTTTGAAAAAATTAAAGCTGTCGCTGATAAAGTTTCCAAATTCTCTTTTCTTATAAAACTGCATCATTGCTTTGATTATTAATTTTTTTATGAACTACCGAAGGATAAACAAAATAGTAATATCCTATAATGGCAAGTGAACTGAATATAATAGCAAGATTGACAACCAACGGCATTTTCAAAGCATGTCTGGTTACATAACCTTCAATAATTCCGGCACAGATGGTAAACGGAATCGTGCTCAGGAAAATTTTAAAGGAATCTTTAAATCCTGTTTTAAAGGAATTGAATCTCGAAAATGTTCTAGGAAACAGAATGCTTGCTCCGAGGATCAAACCACACATTGCTTCCACAACCATGGCAAAGATCTCAAAAACTCCGTGAAGCCAGATTCCTCTTGCACTGTCTTTTAAAGCTCCGTAATCATAGAAAAAGTATTGAAAGGACCCCAGCATGACACTGTTGGAAAGCAGGGCATATAAAGTTCCGACTCCTCCCAGGATTCCATAAATATACAGCTTTGCCCCGACTCCGATATTATTGAAAATAATTCCTATAGTGCTTCCCCACGTAGAACCACTCTGGTAAACACCTACAGCATTTCCTTTTTTAATGTTTTCTATGGTTTCGTTTACATAATCTTCTCCCAGAATAATATTTGCAAAGCCTTTGTCATAAGCCCCGGAAAGAACTCCAATTGAAGTAAAGAGAATGAAAAACAAAAAAGCATACATAAGATATCTCCTGTACTGGTAGACCAATAACGGGACCTCTGTTCTGAAAAAATACATCAGCCTGTTCTCTTCTACCCTTTTGGTCTTATAGATCTTCTGAAATATCTGTGACGACAAATGGTTCAGGTATACTGTAGTATTACTTTTAGGATAATAGGTCTGTGCAAATGAAAGATCATTGATCAGGTTGATATACAGCGAAGACAGGTCATCAGGATTTTTTTTTATTTTCCCTTGAATAACCTGTTCAATTCCCAACCATTTTTCTTTATTTTGTTTAATGAAATAAACTTCTCTCATAATTGTAAGGCTAAAATAATAAAAAATATGTCTCAAATTGCGATAAATACCTCACAAAATGTAAATATTAATTTTAATATTTCAAGTGTAGGTGAAAGAATGCTTGCCTTCATTATTGATCTTTTAATAAAGGTCGCTTATGTCGTTATTGTATTATATCTTTTCTTCAACATTTTTGATCTTGGGTATTTATTGAATGGGCTGGATCAATGGTCTATCATGGCAGTTTACATTGTCCTGACTTTTCCGGTTTACATCTATCCTCTGGTTCTGGAAAGTCTTATGGAGGGCCAGACTCCGGGTAAAAAAATTATGAAGATCCGGGTGGTAAAAATCGATGGCTATCAGGCAAGTTTCGGAGATTATCTGATCCGCTGGATGTTCAGACTGATTGATACTTCAGCAGCCGGAGTCATAGGTCTTATCTCTATGATTGTCTCCAAAAACAACCAGCGTCTGGGCGATATTGCTTCCGGTACCGCAGTCATTTCTTTAAAGAATAATATCAATATTTCCCATACAATCCTGGAAAACATCCATGAAGATTATGTTCCATCCTTTCCTCAGGTGATTGCCCTAAGTGACAATGATATGAGGATCATCAAAGACAATTATACAAAAGCGCTGAAAGTAGACGACCGCCAGATCATCAGCAGGCTTTCGGAAAAGATAAAAGGTATTTTAAAACTGGAAATAGATCCGGCTAAGATGACAGAAAGACAGTTTATTAATGTCGTAATCAAAGATTATAATTACTATACTGGGAAAGATAGCTGATGAAGCTATGATTGATGCATGGCTATGGTGAATGGTCAATTTGCTTCGCAAATAGATGGCCGTTTGATTATCATAATAGAAATATCTTCAAATTCACCAATCTAAAAATTGCCTTCGCTGTTCACTATTGACATTTTATCCGTCGGTGCAATTTTTGTATCTTTAATAATAAAGCTTTGAATTATGAAATTTGAAAATAATAAATCAGGAAACGGAGGCGTTCTTACGCTCAATAATGATATAAAAGAAGTAGGAAGATTAACTTATACTATTTTTCCTGAAGAAAATAAATTTATTATCTCTTTCGTTCTGGTTCATCCGGAATTTGAGGGAAGAGGAATGGGGAAATATCTCGTGGAAGAAGCTATAAAGTTTGCAAGAGAAAATAAATGGAAGGTATATCCTCACTGTTCCTATGCAAGAGCTGTAATGACGAGAATGAGTGATGTGGATGATGTATTTCTAAAGAATTAAAACATCCTTCACCAGGATCTCTTCAATATCATCCGGATAATCTACTTTCAGATGATGATCTGAAGCAACCCAATCCATGATTTCCTGAACTTTTAAAACTTTAGAATTCGGGATTCCCATAAGATGTAGGGCGCTGGCATTGCATTCCTGCTCATATTGATTATGGATAGGGATTACAAAGAGTTTCTTATCCATGAAGAGTGCTTCTGCAGGAGATTCGAAGCCGGCATTGCACAGCAGTCCGTCACAGCTTTCAAAGCATTTCAGATATTGTGTTTCATCGATAGGGAAAATTTCTACATTTTTTACTTTAACCTGTACTTTACTGTATTTTGAGAATACTTTCCATTGTACAGGAATCTGTTTTAAAACTTTGATGATATTTTCGTCTGCAAAACTTGGAAGATAAACCAAATAATACCCTCTTTTATCCGGATTAAGATTTCTGATCTTATGCCTGATGACCGGCTTCTTAATTTGGGGATGATAATTTTCAAAATGAAAACCAATCTTTCTTTCGCTGGGAACGTAGTATTTTAAGATCAGTTCCCCAAGAAAGTCTTTCTTTTCCGGTTTTGGTGTTTCTGCAAAACTCATGGAAGCCTGATGACTTAGCTCAATCAGTGGTAATTTTTTCAGTTTGGCAGCCCATCCGGTCAGAGGCTCATAATCATTAATGATCAGGTCATATTGGGAAAGCTCCAATTCTCTGATTGTTTTTGTAGCTTCAAGGAATTTATTTTCAGTAAAGGTTTTACGGTAGGATAAACCGCCTGTTTTGTTATAAAGCAGGGAAATACCTCTGTATTGGAAGTTGAGGTCAAAATCAGCCTTTAATTGTGACTGATGACCGCTGATCAGTGTGTCGACGGAAGCATATTTTTTGAGAATAGGAATAATTTCCTGTGCTCTGGCAACGTGTCCGTTCCCGGTTCCTTGAAATGCATACAGAACTTTCATTTAAGAGAAATTAGTTACTATTTTCAGAAGTTCAGAGTTGTCCATATCCGTGATCTCTTCTGCCTCATCATCTTTAAGTGAATCTTTGTGATCGTCGTAATAAAATATTTTCCATTCCTTATCATGGTATTCCAGTGCGGTCAGGTTTTCAATCCAGTCCCCGGAATTCAGATAGGTGCACGATCCTTTTTTATTGATCACTTCACGGATCTGAGGCTGATGAATATGCCCGCATACCACGTAGTCATAATGATTGTCTATAGCTAGTTCAGAAGCAGTAAGTTCAAAGTCACCTATATACTTTACCGCTTTTTTTACATTATTTTTTATTTTTTTCGAAAATGAGTATTTTTCTCTGCCCATTTTCTCCAGAAACCAATTGACAACATTATTGATTACAATGAGAAGATCATATCCTTTTCCCCCTAACTTAGCGATCCACTTTGAATGCTGAACGGATGCATCAAAAACATCTCCATGAAATATCCACGTTTTCTTTTGGTCTATATTCAGACAAATCTTATTGCAGACTTTTAGTTTTCCCAGTTCAAAGTCTGTAAACTTACGGAACATCTCATCATGATTTCCTGTAATATAATACACTTCTGTATTTTTAGTCGCCAATGAAAGGATCTTCTTGATGACTTTCAAATGAGGTTTAGGGAAGTAAGACTTTTTGAACTGCCAGATATCAATAATATCACCATTCAAAACCAGTGTTTTAGGCTGGATAGAATTAAGGTATCTCAACAGCTCTTTAGCCTTACATCCATAAGTTCCCAAATGAACATCCGATATCACAACTAATTCAACGTTTCTTTTCATAGTTTTATACAAAGAAACTAATTGAAAGTTAACTGTATATGAATGCTATATTATTTTATAGTGAGTTCATTAGCTCTTCAGAAATTTCCATGTTGTGGTAAACGTTCTGAACGTCGTCGTCATCTTCAAAACGCTCAAGCATCTTCATATTCGCTTTGAACTGATCTTCATTTACTTCCTTTATGTTATTAGGAATTCTTTGAAGTTCTGCACTTTTTGCTTCAATTTTCAACTCATCCAATTTGTGTGATAATGATCCAAAGTCTTCAAAAGCAGTGGTGATCATTACCTCATCTTCATCTTTTTCCACATCTTCCGCACCTCCATCAATCATTTCCATTTCAAAATCATCCCAATCCATTTTGATTTGAGACAAATCAAGCGTGAAAATTCCTTTTCTATCGAAGATAAATGCAAGTTCTCCATTCTTACCCAAATTTCCATCAAATTTATTGAAGATCGCTCTTACATTCGCTACAGTTCTTGTTGGGTTGTTGGTTGTACATTCTACGAAAAATGCTACACCACCCTGTCCATATCCTTCGTAGGTAATTTCTTCATAGTTCTCAGCATCAGCACCACCTGCTTTTTTGATGGCTCTTTCTACGTTATCTTTAGGCATATTGGCCCCTTTTGCATTCTGGATGCATCTTCTTAAAGCCGGGTTGGCTTCAGGATCTGTTCCTCCTGCTTTTACTGCCAGTGCAATATCTTTTCCAATTTTAGAGAAAGTTTTGGCCATTTTATCCCATCTGGCCATTTTAGAAGCTTTTCTATATTCAAATGCTCTTCCCATTTTTATTTTTAAATTTTCAACAAAATTAATTAAAAGTCAACAAAAAAAAAATACCCCCAAAAAATTGGAGGTATTTATTATTTAGAAAAATTAATTATTTTTTCTTTTTAACTACTTTTTTCTTAGCCGGAGCTTTTTTAGTAGCTTTTTTCACTGGAGCATCTTCGTAATCTTTTTTCTTGATTGCGTTCCACTCGTTAGCATCTTCAACAGCAGTTACAACTACTTTTCTATCAGCTTGTCTTTCAGCATCAGAAGCTTTTTCAGAAACTGTAGCTTTAGTTTCACCAACACCGATTGATTTAAGTGCACTTACATCAACTCCTCTAGCTTCTAAAGCACTTACTACTGAAGCAGCTCTTTGTCTAGAAAGTTTCAAGTTGTATTCTGCAGCACCTTTAGCATCAGTTTGACCTTCAACTAGGTAGTTACCACCATCAGTTTTGATGATTTTAGCAGCATTGTCTAGTTTAGCACTAGATTCTGGTCTGATAGTCGCTTTATTGAAATCAAAGAAAATTCCTTTAAGAGCATCTGTTGTTTCAATAGCCGTTTGTTTCTTAGGCTTAGGACATCCGTTGTATTCTGGAAGACCTGGAACTGTAGGACAAGCGTCATCTTTATCTAAGATTCCGTCACCGTCTGTATCTGGCCAAGGACAACCGTTGTTTTCTGCAGGACCTGCAACTGTAGGACAAGCATCATCTTTATCGATAACACCATCACCATCTGTATCTGGCCAAGGACAACCGTTGTTTTCAACTGGACCAGCTACTTCTGGACATTGATCGTCTTTATCTGGAACTCCGTCACCGTCTGTATCAGGACATCCCTGGAATTCTGGTAAACCTGGAGTATCTGGACAAAGGTCATCTTTATCTAGGATACCATCCTTATCTCTGTCTCTGTTTCCGAATCTAAATAGAATAGATGCAGAAGCTTGCCAGAAATTAGCAACTGTAGATTTGTCACCTGGAGTTGATACATAATCACCCTGAACACCAAGACCAAAGTTCTTAGTTACCCAGAAGTTAGCACCAGCACCTGTAGAAACTGTAAAGTGATTCGCTTTACCGTTTTCGTTACCACCATCACCGTTAGAAATTAACTCTCCTTTGTAGTCATATCTAGGGAAAGTAAGGGAAGTGTAATCATGTCTCAGGTAGTTAGCACCAACTCTTAAATACGGATCGAACCAAGATTCTTCATCCCATAAAAGACCAGCTGCTTTAGCCTGGAAACCAAGACCAGTCATAAGGAAAAATTCTTTCCCCATGTTAAATCTCTTATTGTCTACATTACCTACAGAAGTCTGCCAGTCGATAACTAAACCTTTACCGATGTTTCTAGCAACTGTTAATTTAGATAATGGAGGTGTAATAGAGAAGTTGTTCATATTGAACATCGTCTTCGTTAAATTATTAGCAGAGAACGTGTTACTGAACTTTGACTGCACTGCCTTGTGGTTTTCCGCGTGAGCACCAACTCCGATTAACCACGGATTATTGGTAGTCTGCGCAAAGACAGTAGAGGCAACAGTAAGCGCCAATGCTGAAATTCCTAATTTTAGATTTTTCATAGAATTAAATGATTAAATAATTGATAATGCAAAATAAATATAATTTTTCTTTATAAACAAAGTTTTTTGAATGATTTTTAACTTTTCTTTAATATTCTGTCCAGGTTACGTTTATTTTCTCTATCTTTTATCGCTTCCCTTTTATCAAAGAGTTTTTTCCCTCTGGCAAGGGAAATCAGGACTTTCGCCTTACCCTTATCGGTGATATATAATTTTAGAGGTATAATAGTATTACCTGCATCCTTTAACTTTTTTTCAAGTTTTTGCAATTCTTTTTTGTGCAACAGCAATTTCCGTTCCCTTTTTGTCTTGTGATTATAAAAAGTGCCCAATTTATACTCATCAATCATCATATTTATAATGTATAATTCCCCATCAATAAACTGACAGAAGGATTCTGTAATGGATGCTTTGGACGAACGTAAAGATTTTATTTCTGTACCCGTTAAAACCATCCCCGCTTCAAATTCTTCAAGGATTTCATACTCAAAACGAGCTCTTCTGTTTAATATACTAACTGTTTTTTCGATTTTCATTTTAAAAATTCGTGTGATTATTTAATTAAGGAATTTAATTCTTCATTAAATTTACTATTCAGGGACTCCTTAATATTTTATTTTCATTAATGAAATATAGAAAAAATACCTCATATTTAAAAACTTGACTTTTACATTATTACGAAATACCCAAATTCTTTTCGTAATTTTGCGCCAAATTTACAAAACTATATGTTAACAGTATCTAACTTATCTTTACAATTCGGGAAAAGAGTTCTTTTTGACGAGGTAAATATTATGTTTACCAAAGGAAACTGCTACGGGATTATCGGAGCAAACGGTGCGGGGAAATCTACATTCCTTAAAATACTAACGGGAAAGCAGGATCCAACTACAGGACATGTATCTTTGGAACCAGGAAAAAGAATGTCAGTTTTGGAACAGGATCACTTTGCCTACGACCAATATACTGTTCTTGAAACTGTATTGAGAGGAAATAAGAGATTATTTGAGATAAAGGAGGAAATGGATGCGCTTTATGCGAAAGAAGATTTCTCTGATGAAGATGGTATAAAAGCGGGAGAATTAGGAGTTATTTATGAAGAAATGGGGGGATGGAACTCAGAATCCGATGCTCAGAGTATGCTTTCTAATGTAAGAATTAAAGATGATATGCACTGGCAGATGATGAGTGAACTTGAGAACAAGGACAAAGTAAAAGTTCTTTTGGCTCAGGCACTTTTCGGAAATCCTGATGTATTGATTCTGGATGAACCTACGAATGACCTTGATATTGATACAATTTCATGGTTAGAAGATTTCCTTGCAGACTATGAAAACACGGTGATCGTGGTTTCTCACGACCGTCACTTCCTTGATACGGTTTGTACGCACATCGGAGATTTAGATTACGCCAAACTTAACCTTTACACAGGTAACTATACATTCTGGTATCAGGCTTCTCAGCTAGCGACGAGACAAAGAGCTCAGGCTAATAAGAAAGCTGAGGAAAAGAAGAAAGAACTTCAGGACTTTATCGCAAGGTTTAGCTCTAACGTTGCAAAAGCTAAACAGGCGACTGCTAGAAAGAAAATGATCGATAAACTTAATATTGATGATATTAAGCCATCTTCAAGAAGATATCCGGCCATTATTTTCGAAATGGAAAGAGAGGCAGGAGATCAGATTTTAGATGTAAAAGGTCTTGAAAAAACAAAAGACGGAGAATTATTATTCTCAAACATCGATCTAAACCTTAAAAAAGGAGACAAGGTTGCTGTACTTTCTAAGAACTCTTTAGCGATCACAGAATTTTTCGAAATTTTAGCTGGAAATGTTCAGCCTGACAAAGGAGCAGTAGCTTGGGGTGTAACTACCAATCAGTCTCACATGCCTTTAGACAATACCAATTTCTTCCAGGAAGATCTAAGCCTGGTAGACTGGTTAAGACAATTTACTAAAAATGACGAAGAGCGTCATGAGGAATTCGTAAGAGGATTTTTGGGAAGAATGCTTTTCTCAGGTGATGAGGCTCTAAAATCTTGTAAAGTGCTTTCCGGAGGTGAAAAAATGAGATGTATGTTCAGTAGAATGATGCTTCAGAAAGCAAACGTTTTATTATTGGACGAACCTACCAATCACTTAGATCTTGAAAGTATCACGACTTTGAACAACTCATTGTCTAACTTCAAGGGAAATCTTTTATTGGCATCTCATGACCACGAAATGCTTCAGACTGTCTGTAACAGAATCATCGAGCTTACTCCTACAGGAATCATCGACAGAGAAATGACTTATGATGAATACCTTGGTGATAAAAAAGTAAAAGAACTTAGAGAAAAAATGTATGCTTAATTTTTTGAGCCGACATTAAAATTCACCATAGCAAAAAGAGGCTGTCTCAAAAGTGAGACAGCCTCTTTTTTATTAGAGGTATTATTGTTTATTTCTTTATAAACTTGAATGCTGACGAAGTTCCATCGGAATTGCTAACGGACAAAATATAAGTTCCTTTTGCCAATTTGGAAACGTCTATTTTTTCTTCCGGTTTTTTGAAAGACAAAACCAACTTACCAGATATATCCAAAACCTTCATTTCTGCTGTTTTATTGTTATTTTTTACATACAGATAATCACTGGTCGGATTTGGATAAAATTTGATATTATTTCCAGATAGCTGATGATCTAAAGT
Organism: Chryseobacterium sp. W4I1; assembly: GCF_030816115.1. Taxonomy (NCBI): domain Bacteria; kingdom Pseudomonadati; phylum Bacteroidota; class Flavobacteriia; order Flavobacteriales; family Weeksellaceae; genus Chryseobacterium; species Chryseobacterium sp. W4I1. The sequence goes on along the minus strand of NZ_JAUSXQ010000001.1, from coordinate 4,447,880 downwards.
AGATAAAGTTGCGGTGGTCAGTTCTATATTATCCAGAACCATAAGCCCCAAAGGACCTGTTGGGGTACCCGGGGTATAAACATTAAACCCAAAATAATAGACACCGGTTGTAGCGGGGGTAATCGTAAAGGATGCCGATGCATAAGCGCTCAGATTTATATTAGGATAATCCTGGATAAGATTTGTCATCGCTGTATTTACAGGCGAAGTACCATAAGCTACCTTAAAACTTTGAGGAGATCCGGAATTAACATAATCAAAAGTAAAAGTATAGTTTTTGCCTGCTTCCAGGCTGATACCTGAAGTATACAACCATGTGTTAGCATTGAAATAAAATCCTGCCTGGAGACTAGCCACATTAGTATTGAGACCTCCAAATCCTAGATAGCCACTACCAGCACTCCAATCATTTCCCTGTAAATTTATTTTCTGCTGTGATATACATTGCGGAAGGAAAGGGAAGATGTAGTTTTCAAAATCTTCAGTATAAGGCACGTTTGCTGCGAGACATGGTGTCGAAAAACTGGTACTGACCTGGCTCCATTCGCTCACAATCCCTGGAGAACAGCTTGTTCTAACCCATACATAATAAGGAATTCCTGGAGATAAATTGATCAAATCTTTTGAAGTCCCCGTTATACCAGGATCTGTAGGAGGATCAGACGGAGTAGGGGCAATATAAGAGTTACTTACGTAAAGCTCATATGAAGAAGCGCCCGCAACAGCACTCCAAGAAACTGTGGCAGAGTTGGTCGTTACGTTTCCAGCCGTGATAGCAGGCGGTGCTACACAACCATTGGAAACTTCATGAGAAACACCAAAAACGCATAAATTCCCCTCGATGCTTCCCGGAGGACTTGGCGATTTCGTCACTGAAATATTTAAAATGTTCTTTACCTGATTTTCCGGACTTAAAGACAGATCTAAGTGAAAAAATCTAGGTAATTCCGGGTTATTTTTAATAAGATCCGAGACCCTGCTTACTTTTGATTGTGCTTTTGCAACCAGCTTCCACGCCCCTCCCCACCAGTCATCAACAAAATTGCTAATAAATGCCTGGCTGGTTCCGTCTGTAAAATTAACAATGACATCAGCATAAGCCATTCCTTTTTCTGCAGGTGAAAAAGGCTCATTGGCCCCTGTTACCACCAACAGGAATAATTTTTTTGCGCGGGGAGTTGTACTAAAACTAATAACTCCCGAATCTCCCACATTACTTAATTTCAACGCATTATTTCCATTATAAGGAGCCAGCTGATAGAAAAGACCCGGAGTATAGATTTCATCAACCACTCCTGACGTTGGCAATCCCACAATAGGAGAAATACCTGATGGACTTACAAAATCCTCTGACACAAATACATATTCATCAGGAGTTTTATCTACACTTGCTGTGGTAGACAAAGAGGCGGGTCCTGTTTTCTCGGCAATGAGATCAGCATTATACCCACTTGTTACAGTTAATGGTGCGTAGTTTTGGGCGTTAATCCTGCAGAATGATAAAGTTATTATCATACAGAAGAGACTTACAGTATTTTTTTTATTCATGTTTAGTATTATTTAGTTAATACAAATATATAAATTTTTAATTATCACTAAAATATTAACCAATATTAACATAAATAAAGCAAACATATGCATTATAATTTATTATATAAAAATTAATTTTAGTAAGATATTATGAATTTATAATTTAAAATATTAGAATAAAATTAGCTATGCTACACATTGTTATTAATTTTATTTAATTGAATAACAGAACCTTATACAGTACATCTTACTCTATTTTTTATTTTGCCGCAAATTTGCAAAGTTTATAAGTTTTCAAGACTAAAGAATAGCAATCAACACTTAGATCTTGAAAGTATCACGACTTTGAACAACTCATTGTCTAACTTCAAGGGAAATCTTTTATTGGCATCTCATGACCACGAAATGCTTCAGACTGTCTGTAACAGAATCATTGAGCTTACTCCTACAGGAATCATCGACAGAGAAATGACTTATGATGAATATCTTGCTGATAAAAAAGTGAAAGAACTTAGAGAAAAAATGTATGCTTAATTTTTTGAGCCGACATTAAAATTCACCATAACAAAATACCCTCCAATTAATTGGAGGGTATTTTTATTTAAATAAAAAATTATTTGGTAAGCTTCGTTTTAGGAATAGTAATTGTTCCCGGATCTTTCCATAGGCCATCTTTTTCAGCTCTTTTCTTAATTGCCTGTGCTCTTTTTTCACTGTCAGGATGAGAATTGAACATTTTTTCAAAACCTGTCTGCGTACTTCCTTCTGAAAGTAATGCCAATTTTTTAAATGCGGAGTATGCTCCTACCACATTGTAGTTATTAGCCTTCATAAAGTCGTAAGAATAAGTATCCGCTTCAGATTCCTGTTTTTTGCTGTGAGAAGCATCCAGAAATTCATTGGCCATTTTCCCTACCTGACTGTCATTTAATGCAGCTACAGTTCCTGATGCAGATGATGCTGCATCTAGTGCTGCTGCTTTCAGATAAGCAGATTTAATGGCATCTTTAGTATCCTGATTCTTTACGTGCCCAATCTCATGTCCGATTACTGCTAATAATTCGTCATCCGTCATGATATCCATTAACGAAGAAAAAACACGAACACTTCCGTCTGCACAAGCAAAAGCATTGATATCCTTCACTTTATAGACTTTATAGTTCAGAGCAAGTCCATCCTGTGATTTGTGCTTTCCAAAAAGCTTATTCAGCCTTACCGTATAAGGATCTTTCGGGCCTGCCACCTGGTTATTCTTGTCCATCCAGTCAACAGACTCTTTTGATAGTTTTACGGCATCTTCGTTGGTAAAAGTAAGGGCTTTTGCTCCTTTTGAAACAACGCCTACAGCTTTTCCAAGATTGATTTTCTGTGCTGTAGCAGCATTCATTGCCCCTAAGAATAAGAGGCAGATAGTAATTTTTTTCATAATCTTTTTTAATTTGGATGGCGAAGATAGATATTTTTTTTAACAATCAGCAAGTCAACTTCATCCCCTAATCATTTCAAAATGCTGTTTTTTTTCCTTATTTTTGTGAAATGAGTCAAAAATGGATTTATAAGCCTGAACCTGATGAGGAAGTTGTGGACAGATTGAGTTCGTCACTTGGATTTGGCACTTTTGAATCTAAACTCCTCGTTCTGAGAGGAATTGACAATTATCAAAAGGCCAGAGAATTTTTCAAACCTAATCTTACCGATATCCACAATCCGTTCCTGATGGCAGATATGCAGAAAGCGGTAGAGCGTATTGCAACAGCTATTGAAAACGGAGAAAAAATATTGGTGTATGGAGATTATGATGTAGATGGAACCACGGCTGTTGCCTTGATGTACCTATACCTCAGCAAAATTGTTGAGAAAAAATATTTAGACTATTATATTCCGGACAGAAATTCTGAAGGATATGGAATTTCTACCGAGGGCATTGATTTTGCCAAAGAAAACGGTTTTTCACTGATCATTGCTTTAGACTGTGGGATCAAAGCCGTAGACATGATTAATTATGCCCAGGAAAAAGGAATAGATTTTATCATCTGTGATCACCACCTTCCTGGTGATGAAATTCCGAATGCTGTAGCAGTCCTTGATCCAAAGAGACTTGACTGCAGGTATCCTTTCAAAGAGCTTTCAGGATGTGGCGTCGGCTTTAAGCTTTGCCAGGGACTGAACACCATTTATAAATTACCGGAAGCTGAATTATTTGAGCTTACGGACCTTTTGGCTATTTCTATTGCAGCAGATATTGTTTCGATGACTGGTGAAAACAGGGTTCTTGCTAAAATGGGATTAAAAGTTCTCAGAAAGACAAGAAATCTGGGATTAAGATTATTAATCCCTGAAGATAAGCTCTCTCATTTTGAAATTTCAAATATTGTTTTTGAAATTGCACCAAAGATCAATGCTGCGGGAAGAATTTCGCAGGGAAAGGCAGCGGTTGAGCTCATGGTTTCAGATAACCTGAAGCATGCCAATCAGATTGTTGGCGACATCATGAATCTTAATGATGAAAGACGTGAGCTGGATATGAATTCTACTCTTTCTGCTTTGAACCAGATCATAGAATCTCAGCAGGAAACCAAACATTCTACGATTGTCTATCATCCTGAATGGAACAAAGGCGTGATTGGAATTGTAGCCTCAAGACTTATTGAAACCTATTATAAACCAACGCTGGTATTTACAGACGGCAATAACGGGGAAATGGTAGCTTCTGCCAGATCTGTTTCTGATTTTGATGTGCATGAAGCTCTTGATCTCTGTTCTGAATATTTCCTGAAATTCGGGGGACATCATGCTGCGGCAGGGCTTTCCATGGAAAAGGATAAATTTGAAGCTTTCAAAATTAAATTTGAGAAAGTAGTTTCAGAAAAGATTAAAGAACATCAGCAGGAACCTTCTATTACCATCGATTCTGAGATTAAAGTGGATGAGATCAACCGTGAGTTTATTAATTTTCATAGAAAGCTGGCTCCTTTCGGACCTCATAATATGAAGCCTATTCTTACACTCACAGATCAGAAACTTTCAGGGTATTTAAAAACTATGGGTAAAGATAACAATCACCTTAAGTTTTATATCAAGCAGGAATCTACAGGCAGAAATATAGAGTGTGTAGGCTTTAAACTTGGGCAATATGCTGAAGATTTTAAAACTAAAAATTTCGATCTTGCTTTTACCTTAGAGGAAAATCACTGGAAAGGAAATGTAACGCATTATTTGAATATAAAAGACGTAAAATTCAGAGATTAGGGAAACCCAATCCATTATTGCAAAAAATTTAAATTATTTAATTCTTGAAGAATTTGAAAATTTAAGCGGTAACACATCTGAAATATCAAAAATACTCAATGCTATTATTACAAAACTGCAATCTAACCCTAAGCCCTAATCTTTTAAACCTAAGCCCTCAAAATCAATGAAAAAAATCGGCTTATTTTTCGGTTCTTTCAATCCGATTCATATCGGACATTTAATTCTGGCTAATTATATCCTGGAAAATTCTGACATGGATGAACTGTGGTTTGTAGTAAGTCCTCAGAATCCTTTTAAAGATAAAAAATCGCTGCTGAAAGATCACAACAGATTGGATATGGTGCAGCTTGCCGTGAAAAGTTATCCGAATATGAGAGCTTCCAATGTGGAATTTTCTCTTCCAAAGCCCAGCTATACGATTGATACCCTCACCTATCTTCATGAAAAGTATCCTGACTACTCTTTCAGCCTGATCATGGGGGAAGATAATCTGGACAGTCTTCATAAATGGAAAAACTCTGATCTGCTGATCAAAAATCACCACATTATTGTTTATCCGAGAGTTTTTGAAGGGGAAAAGAAAGATTCTGAATACCTGCAGCACGAGAATATTTCTATGATTAAAGCTCCTGTTATTGAACTTTCTGCTACAGAGATCCGGAATATGATCAGGGATGGAAAAAATGTACGCCCTATGCTCCCACCGGAAGTTTTTGAATATTTGGACGGAAGCAGTTTTTATAAGTAATTTTGCAATTAAGACGTTAGAGAGCTATACCTCAGAAGTTAGTAAGGGTAAATATAATCACTACTCGGCTTTTAACTCTTATCTTATACCTACAACATGGAATTCATCGAAAAATATTTCTCAAAATATCCTCAGGAAAAAATCATCAAATGGTTTAAACAAATTTGTCTGGCGGAAGCTATTTCCTGGTTTTTTCTGTTCACAGCCATGACTTTGATACGCATTGATCCTGAAGGTATTTTTGCAATCATCTACATCAGTACGATTGGTAGTATTCACGGATTATTTTTCACACTTTACCTGCTTTTTTTACCTTCTGTAAGAAAAATATACTCTTGGGATGACGAAGATAGTGTCTTCGCTTTAATTGCTGCATTTTTTCCTTTTGCTACCATTTGGATAGATAAAAAGCTGGCCCGATTCGACCGGGAATAATCTTATTTTTCATAAAATTTATATTCTGCTGTAACAAAATTATTGTTACAGTTGTCTTATTATGTAGAAATTCAAAAGTATTTAAATTTTTAATTTAAAATTTTATTATCTGTAAATCAGAAAGTTATATTTATTATAAAAATATTTTAAGTACTTTGTATTGCATGATACTAAATTTATTATATATCTTTGCTATGTAAAATAATAATTCATACAAGCTATTAAACAACTAAAAAATAATAATCATGAAAACTCAAATTCTAATTGCCGCCATATTTTTCAGTGGATTCGTTGCCGCCCAGCAAACAAAAGATACCCTGAAAATAAAAAATATTGAAGCTGTCAATATCAAGAAACAGGTTTTCAAAAAGCAGAGTGACCGTTTCATTTACGACGTAGCATCTTCACCGATTGCGAAAGGAACTAATACTTTCAACCTGCTTAAACAAACTCCAATGATTTCAAGTATAGACGGAAAATCTCTGAAGATCATGGGAAAATCTGATGTGGTTATCTACATTAATAATAAAAAAAGCAATATGGATGCTGAAGCATTAATAGAAATGCTGAAGGGAACACCATCTGAAGATATCCAGAAAATAGAAGTGATTACCACTCCGGGAAGCGAATTTCAGGTAGAATCTAATGAAGGAGTGATTAATATTGTGATGAAGAAGAAAAAAAATGATGGCTACAACGGAACGCTTAAAATGAATAATGAGCAGGCTTATTATAACAATCCTTCTGCCGGCGGCTCATTTAATTTCAGAAAAAACAAATGGTCTGTGAATTCCAACTTTAATACGGGAAGCTGGACAGACAGAGAAAGATACACGCTTTCTAACGGAGATTCAACATTCAGAAATGAATCATTAGGATACAATTCTGATCCAAATAAAAATGTGGGTGGAAGCGTGAATATTGATTACGAGCTAAATAAGAATCACAGTTTAGGTTTTACTTATAATATGAGGTATAATAAGAGTTTCAACTCTATCCTTGATGTAACGAACTGGGAGAATGGAACTCTGAAAAACAGAACGATCAACCATGAAGATGCACAGACGAGAAACCACTCTTTCAATCTGAATTATGAAATCAAAACAGATTCTATCGGAAGCAAACTTACATCCAACGTTTCGTATTTGTGGTTTAACAGGGATAAAATGAGCATTAATAAAAGCTATCCCCTCACCAATAGTTCTGATATTGATGAAAACAGCAAGTACGGTGCATTGAGACAATCTGTTCCGCAAATTATCAATAATTATGCAGCCAATATCGATTATCTTAAGAAAACTGCAAAAGGCTACACATGGCTGATGGGAGTGAGCTACAACCACACGAATACAGATAATGACACAAGACAGGATAACCTGGTAAACAATAGCTTTGTCAATGATATTAATCAAACGAATCACTTTATTTATAAGGAAAGAATACTTGGAGCTTATCTGACCTACGAAAGAAAGCTGAGTGAAAAACTTTCAGGAAAAATAGGAGCCCGTTATGAAATGACCAAAAGCAGCGGTGAGATCCTGGGGAAGACAAGCTTTGACAGAGATTACAACAATTTGTTGCCTTATCTTAATTTAAATTACACGATCAATTCCGATAACAATCTTACTTACAGTTTCTCAAGCAGGATCAGAAGACCAAGATTCTGGGAACTGAATCCTTCACGAACTTATTTCACTCCTAATAATTATACACAGAACAATCCATTTGTATTGGCTTCTAAGTTTTACAACCAGGAAATCGGCTATATGTACAAGAATGCATTTTTTGCCAACCTTAGCTTTAATTATGTGGAAGATGCATCAAATCAAATCCCGCTTCAAGGAACGATCACAGGACCTGAAAAAGATGAGAAAGGAAATATCATATACGGCCCTAACGGGGAAACAAAATCGGTTACCACTAAATTTTTAAGATACATCAGAACAAATTATGGCAACAACAAACAGTTCGGTCTGACCTTAGGAATGAATAAATCATGGTTCAAAGAGATCTGGACAACCAACTATTCTGTGAATTTAGGATATAACATTTACAAAGGAAAAGTATTAGAAGATCCTACGACAGTTCCGGATCCATTATATACAGAAGTTGTTAGACCTTATATACTCAATTTTAAAAACTTTAATATTTCCGGTAATATCAATAACAACATCCGTCTTTCTTCCAATAAAGACTGGTTCCTGGGAGTGAATTACTACTATGGCAGCAAAATAAAGATTGAAAGCGGAACATTGGGCGTAAGACAAAGCTTTGATGTCAGCTTAAAGAAAATCATGGGCAACTGGACTTTTGTAGCTGAAGTATATGATTTATTTAATCAGAACTATAACAGTATTCAAGGAATACAGCCAGACGGAAGCTATAATAATGTAACCAATTTTGAATTTGAACGGATTCTGAACATTGGAGTTACCTACAACTTCGGAAACCAGAAACTGAAAAAGGCAAGAGAAATGAAATCAGCTAATGATGCTATAAAATCAAGAACCTAAGCCTATTATAAAAATTATACAACCACAACTATACTCCACTTAATAAAGAATCATGAAAAAGATCATCATATTAGCAGCAGCTATTTCAGGAACTGTAGTTTTTGCACAGGAAAAAAAATCTGACACGGCAAAAACGAAAGCTATAGAAGGAATTACAATTACAAAGCAGGTCTTTAAAAAACAGAGTGACCGTTTTGTTTACGATGTTGCAGCCTCACCTGTTGCAAAAGGAAATACAACATTTGATCTGCTGAAGCAGACGCCACTTCTGTCCTCTACAGATGATAAAACATTAAAGATCGCCGGAAAAAACAACGCCATCGTCTACATCAACGGAAGGAAAACGAATATGGATGCTGAATCTCTAGCTCAGTTTCTAAAAAATACACCAGCAGAAAATATTCAGAAAATTGAAGTAATAACAGTTCCGGGAAGTGAATTTCAGGTGGAATCTTCGGACGGGATCATCAATATTGTCCTAAAGAAAAAAATGAGTGATGGTACCAGCGGGAATATGAGAATGTCTAACACTCAGAATAAATATAATGCCAGCCAGGCAAGTTTCTCTGTTAACTACCGAAAAGATAAATTAGGAATCAGTGCTAACCTGAATGGCGGAGAAAATATTTCACCTCAATCTTATATCCTTAGAAATGGAACTGATCAGATGCAAAACGAATCTGTAGGTGATATTGATGATCCGAATAAAAACATCGGCGGTTATTTAAATATCGATTATCAGCTTAATGATAAAAACAATTTAGCCTTATCATGGAATTCCTGGGCTAACAAAAGTTATAATTCAACAATCGACTTGTATAACACCCTTACTCAGCCTGATAAAGATGGAATAATGACAACTTCTCATACCCGTACAAAAAACAGGGAGGATGCAAGAAATTATAATAATTCTGTTAATTTAAACTATGAATTAAAACTAGATTCGCTGGGAAGCAAACTGAATGTAAATGCAGCCTATCTCATTTATAAAAGGTTTCAGTTTTCAAAAAACAACACGATGATTCCGTATAAAAATAGTCCGGATGATTTTTCGAGAACGGGAAAAACGATTGTTCAGGATATTCCGCAGATCATTAATAACTTTTCCGGAACGGTAGATTACATCCAAAAATTAAAAAATGACTTTACATTTTCAGCAGGAGGAAATTTCAATAAAACAAAGACTGATAATGATACAAAAAATCTTACCTACGATTATATTTATAATAAAAATGAAGAATTAACCGGGATAAAAACTACACCGGAACTTAATCATTTTATCTATGATGAGAACATTTATGGATTATATTTAACTTTTGAAAAGAAGTTCTCTGATAAATTCTCCGGAAAGGTAGGCGCAAGATATGAGATCACCAGAAGTTTAGGAACTGCGGACAGTCCTACTCATATCATAGAATCTCAAAAGCATCAGACCATTGAAAGAAATTACAATAATTTCTTACCGTATTTAAGCTTCAATTATGCCATCAATGATAAAAACAATATTTCCTATTCATTCTCAAGCAGAATGAGAAGACCGAGCTTCTGGGAACTGAATCCGGTAAGAAATTATATTACGGAAGTCAATTATACTCAAAACAACCCTTTTGTGAAGGCATCATCCACTTACAATCAGGAATTGACGTATATGTATAAAAACTCTTATTTCCTGATCTTGAATCACTCCTATTTTAAAGATCAGATCACTCAGGTTCCTTTGCAGGGTTTTACTAAAGGTACAGATGGAAAAATAAGTGATCAGAGTGTGTTACGTTATATCAGAACCAATTTTGGAGATAAGCAGGAAATGTCTGCGATGGTTGGTATTCAGAAAACATTTTTCAAGCAGTATTTAACATTGAATTTCAATGCAGGAATTCAGCATAATATCAACAACGGTTCTCTGGCTGGAGATCCTACGACCGGTGAAATTTTTGTAGATAAAGATGGAAAAGCTATTGTTTACACTAATAATGTAAGATCTACAAGTTTGATCGTCACCAGTAATAATACACTTCGTTTAGACAAAAAGAAAACATGGTTCTTAGGTGTCAATTATTTCTTTGTAGACAAACAGCAGATTGAACTTGGAATGCTGAAGAACCTGATGAGTCTGGATCTGAGCATTAAGAAAAACTGGAACGACTGGACTTTTGCATTGAATCTAAATGATGTCTTAAGAACCAATGTTGTAGAAATCGAAGATTATCAATCTAACGGAAATTACAATTATATCAGAAATGACCAGTACAAAAGAAGCGTAACAGTGAGCCTAACTTACAACTTCGGAAATCAGAAGGTAAAAAAAGTAAGAGACATCGAAGGAGCATCTGATGCCATTAAGAGCAGAACAAGATAACATTTATCTTTCTTCATATTCAATTATTTTGTGGTAAGGCCCGGCGGAAAATCCGCCGGGCCTTTACTTGTCATTTATCCGTTTGTATCTGGAAATACAACCCACCGGTTCCGTTTTAAAATTTATAGGCAATGCTTCCTAAAACCTGAGTTGGATTTTGCGGAGTTAATCTTACAGACCAGGTTTTTTCATTAGTTAAATTATTCACTTTTATTCCTGCTCTGAAGTTTTTATGATCATAAAATAACGTGGCATCTAAAGTCGTATATGCGGGAATGATTACCTTTGAAGTTGTTGTATTTGTCTGGAAAGAATGATTTCCTTTATTTCCTCCAAAACCAATTCCCAACCCTTTCAGTTCTCCGCTCATCATCTGATAACTCATCCAAAGATTATATAAGTTGGAGGGCCCTGAAAGTGCAGGACGAAGACCATTGATTTTATCATCTGCCTTGGTCATTTTACTGTCATTATACGCATACCCTGCAATAATATTCAATCCTTTTAATGGGTTGGCAGCGAACTCCAGCTCGAACCCTTTGCTTCGCTGACCTCCATCCTGAATAGAATATAAACTGTTGAAAGGATCCTGACGGACCATATTCTTAACATCAATATCATAATAGCTAATGGTTCCTACGAGTTTGTGGCCGAAAAGGTCTCCTTTTACTCCCAGCTCTTTCTGATTCGCCTGTTCCGGCTTAAAGGTATTACCGGAAATATCGGCGCCACCTTTATTGGTAAAGCCGTTCATATAATTCCCGAAAACTGAAACCTTATCTTTTACCACTTCATACACCAATCCAAATTTCGGAGAAAAATTGGTCTGCCAATAATCTCCCGTAGTTACATTTTGAGCAATATTGGTCACTCCCATATTTTGATAGCGGTCTGCCCTTACACTTACCATGGCCAAAAACCTGTCTGTAATATTAAAAACATCTGATACATAAACAGCATAACTGTTGTCGCCATTTTTCTCAATTCTTGGAGTTCCCGATGCCGCAAGATTATCAATAGCGGCCTGGTTTACGGAGTAAGGGGTAGTTCCAGTAAAATCAAAAGGTGACCCATTGATGGTGACCCTGTCAAAACTATTGGCATTATTATAATAATCCAAACCGACAATCAGCCTGTTCCGGTGCCCTAAAATCTTGAAATCCCCAATAAAGTTCTGCTGAATATTGGTAGCAATGAAGTTGGTATTTCCTTTCATTACCTGCAAGCGGGCAGTGGTATCAGAAGCTCCGTTAATGGCTGTAATATATCCGTCGATGGTAGATTTTGCACGGGATACAAGCGTCTGTGAAGTCCAATTGTCAGAAATTTTATAATTCATCTGGGCAAAAATATTCATCATTTCAGTTTCATAAGGAATGCCGTTGCTTCCAAATAATCTGTTGTAAGGAAATCCCATATCTGCAATAGACTGTACTTTATTACTACCCAGGAAAGGATTAAATCTTACCACCGATGTTGCCTTTTCGTGCCCGTATTCTATATCAAATAAAAGAGAAAGTCTGTCATTGATCTGATATGAAATTGACGGAGCTATCGAAAGTGCGTTGCTAAAACCGAGATCCTGAAAACTCTTTTGAAAAGTAGCTGCACCATTTAATCTGAAAAGAATTGTTTTATCAGTATTCACAGCCGTATTCACATCCACTGCAAAACGATTGTAGTTCCAGCTTCCGGCGGTATAAGATATTTCACCGCCAAAACCGTTAAATGGTTTTTTGGTCACCCTGTTGAATAAACCTCCGTACGTAGAAAGATTAGAACCGAATAATGTGGCAGAAGGTCCTTTTATAGCTTCTATCTTCTCAAGATTGGCAGGATCAATGGTGGTATAAGCAAAACCGGAGATCCCATTTCTCACCATAGGCTCAGTGGTAAATCCACGGGAAAGAAAAGTAACTCGTCCCTGATTGGCCAGCATAGGAATACCAGCACCGGGAATATTTTTGGAAATACTTCCGAGATTAACCGCAATCTGCTCCTGGATCAGTTCTTTAGGAACGCTGATGTAAACCTGTGGTGTTTCTATATTTTTTAAAGGAAGTTTTGATACATAAGGGCTTTCTTTTTTAGAAAACTTATTGACATTGCTCGACAGTGTGATTTCCTGAATGGCAGAAATATTTTCTTTCTCCAGTTGGTAATTGACTACAGCAGGCCCGTTCTGAACTACTTTAACTTCAATGGTCTTCTCTGCCGAACCGATCACCTGGATTTTGATGTGATAATCACCATCAGTAAGATGCTCAAAACTAAATTTTCCGTCCTGGTCGGTAAGCGTATGTTTATTGATCTCTACCAGTTCCACTGTTGCTTTCCGAAGAACTTCTCCGTTATGTTGTTTGAGAACACCAGAAATATTTCCGGAGTTTTGGGCAATGGCCCATCCTAAACCTCCAAAAAGGAAGACTGCAGTAGCTATAAATTTCATTCAGTACAATTTTTCAGGTGCAAATCTATAGCTTTATTTATACTAAGTAAAAATAATAATTCACTTTATTGATTAATATCATATTTAATCCTGACCTGAATAACTCTAAAATTTTGAATTACCGCTCTTGATTACAATTAAAATATAACTCACACACTGTATGAAAATTATCTTTTATTTTCTTATCTTAAATCATAAAAACCTAATCTTTAATTTTTATTTTGATGCTAAGAAATTATGTATTCAGTATTATCAAATGCTTAGTTATTGTGCTTTTTATTTCCGGCTGCAAGGAAAAGAAATTGACGCTGGGTAAGGGCATCAGTTTTGAGAAGGAAGAAAATGTCCGTTATGGAAATAATCCCGAACAGGTCCTGGATCTTTATATACCTCATCAGGAAACATCGGAAAAGAAAGATGTTTTTCTTATCATCCATGGTGGAGGCTGGCGTGGTGGGAATAAAACTGAACTTACTTTTTTCACACTCTCGATGATGCAGAAATTTCCGGATCATATTTTTGCAAATATCAATTACAGGCTTGCAACAGCAACCAGTGCAGGGATACCAAACCAGACAGATGACATCGGGACTGCTATAAAATATTTAGAACAAAAGCTGAAGTACAATCCCAGATTTATCCTTCTTGGTAACAGCGCCGGCGCTCATTTATCAATGCTATATGCTTATCATTTTAATGCTCAAAAAAAGATAAAAGCTGTAGTAAATATTGTAGGACCTTCTGATTTGTCTGATCCCGGTTTTGAAAAATATCAGGATTACTCCTTTGTTAAAAACTATCTTATCGATCCCAAAGCCGTTCCAACAAAAATGTCTAAAACCCTTTTCGCAAGTCCGGTCAGCTGGATAGAATCTGCTTCAGCGCCTACCCTTTCGTATTACGGAAACAGAGATCAGATCATACCTTTATCTCAAAAAAGAATATTGGATTCTGTTTTGATCCGAAATAAAGTCATACACGAAACCTATGAGTTCGACGGCGGGCATCTGGATTGGGACAAAGCTCCTAATGATCTATTTTTAATCGATAAAATTGCTACATTCTTGAGGCAGTTGGACAAAAAATAAACGCTTTGAAAGTTTCAAAGCGCTTATTTATATTTTATTCAGATTTTGAAATCTCCGTTCTCTCTGAAATTCCATTGGCATTGAAAGCTTCAATCTGGAAATAGTAAGCATCCGTTCTATCGGCTCCGGTAAAGAAATATTCATTCTTTCCATACACCATTATGCTTCCGTATAATTTGTCAGGAGATTTCCCCCAGTAAATTACATATCCGTCAGCATCCTGATTCTGCTGCCATTTCACCCAGATACTTCTTCTTTCTCCATATTTTTTAGGATCAGCCCGTAAAGGAACAAATCCTTCCACTTTCTTTGGCTTTTCCCCCGCTCCTTTTCCAAAAACCCTGAAACCGCTCAATGCGAATTTTCCTGTAGGCATTTTCAGGTTTTCCATTTTAAGGAATCTTGCCTTTGCCGGTTTTTCAAGTTCTACATAATCGTGGGGAACATCTTTCGTATTTTTGCTTTTATCTACAACAACGTTCCATTTTTTACCGTCATTCGATCCGTAAATCTTGTACTGATGCATTTTGCCTAAAGTTTTACCCATAAATTCTGCATCCTGATCCGCATAGTTGATCTGAATCGCATTAATGGTAGAAACTTCACCAAGATCGGTCTGAAACCATTCTCCTGAATTCCCTGTTTTTGCACTCCAATACGTCTTGATATCTTCATCTACCGCCAGATTGGGTTGATAGCCTCCTAAAGTTGAGGAAACCTGCACGGGTTTATTGTAATTCAGCAGCATCCAGCCTGCAAAAAGGCCTTTTGAAAAATCTTTGCCCTGTGCATACTGCGGAAGGAAGGTTGGATAATCTCCATAAGCTGTATTGGTATACATCACATCATCTTTGTCAAAACCTGCAGGCCAGATCCCAAGTCTTCTTTCAAAATTATTTTTAGTGGAAATAAAAATGGTCGAAACATGCCACCAGTTCTTAAAATTATCTTCAAAAGTAGCGCCATGACCTGCTCCTCTAGCAAAGCCTCCCGGCTTGTAGGAAAAGGGATTGTGCTGCTGATACTCAAAACCTTCCAGAGGATTTTTGCTTACATATACTCCATCAGAATATCCGCTGAATTCAGTGGCAGGAGCACCGTATTGCATATAATACTTTCCATTGTGTTTGGTCATCCAGGCTCCTTCTACGAAAGGCTGGAGGAAAACATTATCATTATACTCCCCGAATCTTTCCCAACCATGGTCTTCAGGTTTTAATTTTATAATGGGTTTTGTAAAACCTTCAGACTGGAGCGTTTTAACCTTTACTTCGGTTCCAAGCAGTGGCCATTCGTTGCTGGATCCCCAGTACAGATAAAGTTTGTTTTTATCTTCATCATAATGGAACGCCGGATCCCACGCACCAACTTTTAAAGTGTCTACAGCAATTTTCCAGTCATCTTTCGTAGGATTGGTACTTTTCCAAATCGGAAAATCCTGTTCCCAGGTAGATCCGTACACATAGAGAGTATCTTTCATGGCCCAGACTGCCGGAGCATTCAGGTCATGGATATATTTATTGTCTCTCAGAAATTTTCTTTTCACAAATTTCCAGTCCAGCATATCGTCGCTATACCAATAGCCTTCCTGATTAGTGGAAAAAAGAAATAATTTATCTTTAAAATTGACAATTACTGGGTCCGCTGTTGCCCGGTGTTTCCCTTGTCTTGAGAAAACTTCGAACGGTGTATAACCATAATCGATATTAATTGGGTTACAGAATGTTTTCTGCTGGGCACCTACCCATATCCCGAACAGAACAGCGAATGTTAAAAAGTACTTCTGCATCTTCATAATTTTTGCTTAATGAACAAATTTAGGTAACTTTTTTGTCTTTTATCTCAGGTTGAATAAATAGAAACTGATCAAAAAAATTCCGGCTTTAAAACAAAGCCGGAAATAGAGTTTAAAATAGAGTTTTATATCTCTTACTTTTTCGGAAGAAAAACCTCAGCAAGCATACATCTTGCGCTTCCTCCCCCATTCACTTCGATGGTATTCAGATCTGAGTAAATGATCTCACAATATTTTTCTATAGCTGCAATCTGTTCAGGGGCCAGAGACTGATAAGCAGTCTGGCTCATCACCAGGAATTTCTGTCCATCTTTATTCTGAACCTGAAGCATATTTCCTGCAAACTGCTGCATCTGCTCTTCTGAAATTTCTATGATCTGTTTTCCTGAGTTTTTGATAGCTTCTATTACCTTTTCTCTTTCAAGTTCATCATCGATACAGTCCAGACAGATAACCACAAATTGGTCGGCTACACACATCATTACATTGGTATGGTAAATAGGAAGCCTTTCCGTTCCTACTGTTTGATAAGAATGGAAAACCACCGGTGCAAAACCATACTTACTACAAAATTCTCTGAATAATTTTTCATCCAGACGTAAAGAAACTGAACCATAGGCGATTTTATTATCGTGATCGAAAATCATACTTCCGGTTCCCTCCAGGAAATGACCCTGAGTTTCCGGGAAAGACCAGTCATCAATTTCAGATACTTCAAATCCTTGGTTTTTTATAGTTTCCAGGATGTCTTCCCTTCTTTCCACTCTTCTGTTTGAAGCGAACATCGGGTATAATACCACTTTTCCATCTTTATGGAAACTTACCCAGTTGTTTGGGAAAATAGAATCCGGTGTGTGTGGGTCCAATGTATCTTTTATGGTGATCACATTCACTCCTTTACTTCTCAGCTTTCCAACAAAAGTGTTGAATTCTGCCAAAGCTTTAGATTGAATATCAGAACCTTTCTGTTCAACCTGGAAATAATTGTTTTCCGCTGTTTCAGCGTTGTAACCGAATGCAATCGGCTCTATCATTAATACGGTATCTGTTGTTTGCATTGTCTGAGTTTTTTGAGTTGAAGAGTCAGAGAGTATTAGTGTTTATGAGTTTTCTTCACGCTTATTTTCCGGAGAAAATGAACACCAGCTTTCAGACTGATTCATCATATTGACTAACATCCCTATTATTTGATTGTATTGATTATTTAGATTATTAAATTGTTCTTCATTAATATAATTATAAGCTAAGGCAAATTGAAGCCAGGTTTGAGTTTCTCTAGCCTCTCCTTCTGAATCTGTAAGTTTAGCAATAAAAGATTTTTCATATTTTCTTTTTCCCCAGGCTTCACTTATATTAGCTGACACTGATCTTGATGATCTCCTGATTTGATCTGTAAGGGAGTAGAGCTCTTCTTTAGGAAAGGATTTTGAGAGTGTATAAATCTGCATTGCTATCTCAAAAGATTGTTGAAAAACTTTTAAATCCTGGTGAAACTTAACTGTCAGCATAATTATAATTTATTTTAATTAAATGTAAAACAAAAAATACTCCCACACTCCTACTCTAAAACCCTTTTACTCCCTCACGAGTGGCATTGTAGAACATCTCAACAATCCGCCCATTTTTGAAATTTCTCTGTAAGGGATTTCTTCTACAGTCATTCCCCACTCGTTTCTCAGGTGGTTATTCATTCTTGTGAATGTTTTATCTGATACTACGACCTCCGGGGAAATGGAAAAAATATTCGGGAACATTTCAAACATTTCCTCATCATTGATGTGAAAACAGTTCTCTTCACCGAAAATATCAATGATCAGGCGATAATCGCTTTCATCAACAAAACCGTTTTTATAAATAAGACATTTATCTTTTCCTACCGGATTGAATGTGCAATCAAGATGTAATATCCCTTCAAACGGAATTTTATCGTTTTTCTTAAGCTCAAGATCGATGATTCTTTTCTTCGGAAAGTATTCTTTTAAAATTTCAATAGCGTATTCGTTGGTCCTTGCTGTTTTATAGTTTCTGTAGTCTTCGCTGAAGCAGGTTCCTATAAAAAGAAAATCGTCCCAAACGATCACGTCTCCACCTTCGATGTGTGCGGTTTCCGGAAGGTTGATGATTTTTCTCCAGGCTACTTTTTCAAATACTTTTTTGTAAGCCTCCTGCTCGTCTGCTCTGTCTGCGATCACGTTTGAGATGATCATTTTATCATCGATCACAAAGGCTACGTCTCTTGAAAACACCTGGTTGTAATCTTTGATAATGCTTGGGCGAAGTACTTCTACATCATATTTCTTCAGCACTGCTTCAAAGGCGTTCATTTCGTTGATGATATCCTCTTCTACCGGATACATATTGTGTTCGATTGAGTAATATGACTTGGCGTCATAGCTTTCCTCAAGTGTGGGAATGGGTCCCATTGAATTAGGCTGGCCTAAAACTACCGATTTTAGCCTGCCCGTTTCATTTTTAATATTTAGTCTCATAAAGATTTATGCAATACTACAAATATAAGTAAAGGTCTCTATCTGGAAAACTTTTGAATTGTTTTATCTATCAAATTTGCTTTTTATCCGCTTAAACATTCAAGCAATACAATCTATTTTATGCCTAAATTTCATTTTAAATCCAACAACAACATTATATTTTAACTCCAAATCATCTACAACTGACTATTTTTCATCTACATAAGTAATAGAAAATTATAAATCATATAAAATAAATTCCTAACTTAGTGATATAATTCAATGGAATTATACAATTAAAATTTACTTATTAACATCAAAAAATCAAAATCATGAACAAGAAAAATCCAGTGCTGAAAAACGCACAAAAATTAGGAAGAAACGAGCAAAAATTAATCACAGGAGGAGGGATAAACAGACCTAGATACTGCTGTGAATGGAATGACGATGGAAGCTGCAGAATCTGGACCTGTGGAAACTGCGTTTGTCCTTAGCCCAATTAAAAACCTGCTTTTGATAAGCAGGTTTTATTTTTTTTTAACGGGCTCTGTTTTCTTCTTCTGTTTTTTGAAGCTCTTTGGTCTGGTATTTTGAACTTCCAAAGCTATAACCTATTGACAAAATCAGACGACTGCTGTCCCACCAATGAACCAAACGGTTGTCCATGATCTGTTTATGCCTGAATTCTAATTGTTGATTATAAGAATCAAAAATATTGTTATACCCAATCTTTGTATTCAGTGTATTGTCAAACCATGATTTTTGAATTGACAGATCTACAGTGTATCTCGGTTTTATAATGTACAGACTATTTCCGGTTTTAGATTCGTAGTTGGCAAAGATATTAACGGTATATACTTTTGGTAAAGAGAAAACCTGATTTACTCTTACTTCATAATTATAGACCTTTAAAGCAAAAACTTCATCGAGGTACGGTCTATATTCATCATTATAATATCCTGCAAGCTGAGTAGTAACATTCCACCATTTTGTCAACTTTACAGGAAAGCTGGTTTCTATAGAAGCAAATTTCCGGTAAGGAAGATTGGCTCCAAGATATTCCAGTACATTGGTTTCCGGATTGTAAATGGGGTAACGCGTCATGGCATCTTTTTCTTTTCCCGCAGTAAAGCTTGTAACCCAACTCTTATAACGATAAGTAAGTTTGATCTGACTGGTAAAAGATGGCTGCAGATAGGGATTTCCTATCCAATAATTGAGAGGGCTGTAATAAACCCTGAATGGATTAAGCTGCGAAAATACAGGCCTTGTTATTTTTCTGCTGTATGAAAGCGACAGCTCATTAGATTTATTAAAAATATAGGATGTACTGAGAGACGGTAGCCATTCCAGGTAATTTCTTGACACTACGGAATCTTTAGTAACAGCATCTGAAGTGCTGTGGGTATTCTCAAATCTTAATCCGGCATTCACCTGAAGTTTCCCAAAATTTTGCCTGTACGAGAGATAGCCTGCCCATATTTTTTCTTTATATGAAAACATATTGCTTCGCTCGGGATCAACTACAAAATGGTCATTTACAGACAGCGTATCATATCGAATATTATTATTCGTATCAGAACTGCTATACTTTATTCCAGCTTCAATATCTGCGCTCTCTATTTTTTGAGAAACATCAATCTGGGCGGTTTGGATAGCAATATCATTACGCATGTCAGATTTCCAGTAAGATAAAAGCTGAGTCGTGGATCTGTCTCTATTGATAAAATCATCTTTCTGCCTATTTTTAACGGTAAGATAATTTCCTAAAAAATTGAGTTTAAATCCTTTATTTTGAAATGAATAATCAGAGGTAAGACCATAGTTTTCCTGGGAATAATCTATCGGATTTTCACTTTCCGTATTAAAGATCTCTTGCGAACCATATTGATTGGTTGTATAAAGGGAACCTGAGCGGGTTCGTTCACTTCTTCTGAAGTTCCCTCTTACATTCATGCCTACCCTATTTTTATCATTAATCCTGAAATCGGCTCCTAGCTGAATACCGGATACTTTCCCTTCATCTTCCTGATTTGTGCTTGTCCGCATCACATTGGTATTCGCCAGTCTCTGTAATGCATTGTACCGATAGGTTGAAATCCCGTTATTATAATTTGCCTGCAGGCTATACGCTGTTTTTTTAGAATTATAATAAATATTTAAAGCGTTTTCCCGGTAACTAAATTTATTGACATAAGTATTTCCATTGTAATTTCCTTTCCAGCCAAGGTTACCATTCCTTTTCAGTTTAATATCGATAATTCCTTTAAATTCGGCATCATATTTTGAAGATGGATTGCCATTTACTTCAATAGACTCTACCATTTCAGGAGACAGTGACTGAAGATAAGCCTGTAGTTCCTGGGCGCTCATGACAATTGGTTTTCCATCAATAAAAACTGCAGGAGTAATTCTTCCACCAAGAAAAATAGTGCCTTCCTGATCTATAGATACGCCAGGTGTCTTCCTTAAAACTTCCAGAAGATTAGCGGATGTTTTAAAATCTTTATTTCCGGAAACACTCATCACTATATTTCCTTCATTCAGTTTTATGCTTCTGGCTGCTCCCCGAATTACTACTTCGGAAATATTCTGTGATGCAGGTTTCAAATGAATTAATGAAAGTTGCTCTGCCGCTTCAAATTCTTTCGTTTCATAATCTTTTTTCTGAATGATAAAGTAAGAGTTGGGAGCTAAATGATGAAGCTGAAAAGATCCTAAAGAATCTGTATAAACTTTTTGAATGATTCTTTGATCTGATTTATTTAATACTGAAATTTCGGCAAGAAAAATTTCTTTTTTCGTCTCCGAATTCAATATTCTTCCTTTTACCGTTTGCTGAGCTTTGCCTGAAAACGCAAGAAATAACATCAACAGGAAAATCCATAGTTTGATATTCATAAATTTAAAATTTTATGAAACCAAAAGTATCCGGTTGTCAAAAAAATAAGGTTTTGAAGTTTAAATTCCGCAGTGCGAAATTATAATTCTGAACTCTGAAACCTGGTCTCGGAAAGAATTTGAGACTGTTTGTACAAAAGAGGAGTTGTGTTTTTTATTTTTTTGAATGTGGAAAAGAATGTAGATTTGGAGTTAAACCCAACCTCATAACCAATCTCTTCAATCTTCAGGAAAGAACCGTTTTCTATTTTTTCGCAAGCTTCGTTGATCCTGTATTCATTGATATAGGTTGAAAAGCTTTTACCCAGATTGTCATTCAGCAGTTGGGAAAGCTGGTGGGCAGATATATTCATTTTAGTGGCCAGATCACTTAATTTCAGGTTTGGGTTTTTGTATAATTCTTCGGCATTCATCAGTCGTTCAAGTTTTGAAACAAAACTATCTGCCAGTTCTTCTGAAATTCTTTTATTGGTATATTTTGGAGCTTGCTTCACATATTCCCGATCATTCTTTTTACTGAATATAATTAAAAAATTAGCATACAATACAAATGAAAACACAAGACTTCCACCAGCGCAGTAAATTTGGACCCAACCTGTAGAAATTAACTGATATGTCAGGAAAATAATCACATTGCTAGCGAGTACCGGAAGAATAAATTTATTAAAATGGTTAGTCGTCTTCTTTGAAAGAATATAATACTGATATACAGAAAGCAAAACATATACTGACCAAACGGTATAAATAAGGGTTCCGAAATATTTGTCCCAAGAAACCGGAAAGAATAAATACAGTACACCTATCACAGCAAGAAACAGTGTTAACACCCCGAAAGAAATTCTGCATTGTTTTAAATCAAACTCTTCCTGCAAAAATGATGATCTGATGTAATAATATAAAGCGGGACCTGTAAAAAACAGTGCTGCCATTCCGAAATGGGGAATAATTCTCGGCAAGTCCGGATAGAAATAAATACAAACGGAAATCCCAACTCTGATGCTTAACGTCAATAAAATTAAACCTAGGAAGAAATCCGGAAGGTATTTGAGCTTTTTGACAAACAGAAGATAAATCCCGAGCAGCAACCCATTAAAGGCTCCTACCGCGCTGAAGAAAAATAACATCTGCTGTCCGAAAGTCATTGTATTTATTTTTTAATAAAGAATTATTATTGGGTTGTAGCTAAAACTTATTGAAAGGTAACAGCTTATGAGGGTAAATTTAATAAAATTATCAATCCCATTCTCATAAAAATAAAAAAATCCCAAAGTAAGCTTTGGGATTTTAATTATGATAAAAACAGTGATTATCTGTTTGTAATATCGATATAATCTCTTTTCTGAGCACCTTGGTAAACCTGTCTTGGTCTTCCGATAGGGTCTCCTTTTATTCTCATTTCTTTCCACTGAGAAATCCATCCCGGAAGTCTTCCTAGCGCAAACATTACAGTAAACATTTCTGTAGGAATTCCTAACGCTCTGTAGATAATACCTGAATAGAAATCTACGTTTGGATATAGTTTTCTTTCGATGAAGTATTCATCTTCAAGAGCTACTTTTTCTAACTGCATTGCAATATCAAGTGCTTTATCCTGAATTCCCAATGCGGCAAGGATGTCGTCTGCTGCTTTTTTAATGATCTTCGCTCTTGGGTCAAAGTTTTTGTACACTCGGTGTCCAAAGCCCATTAGACGGAAGCTGTCATTTTTATCTTTTGCTTTCGCTACCCATTTATTAACGTCTCCTCCATCTTTATCGATCAATTCAAGCATTTCAATCACCGCCTGGTTAGCACCTCCGTGAAGAGGACCCCAAAGTGCGGAAACACCAGCAGAAATAGAAGCGAAAAGACCTGTGTGAGCAGAACCTACCATTCTTACAGTAGAAGTAGAACAGTTTTGTTCGTGGTCTGCATGAAGGATTAATAGTTTATCAAGAGCATCTACCACTACAGGATTCATTTCAAATTCTTCATTTGGTAGTCTGAATGCCATTTTGTAGAAGTTCTCTACATAGCTCAGGCTGTTGTCACCGTGGTTAAGCGGAAGCCCCTGAGTTTTTCTGTAAGTCCATGCACACAGATGAGAGAATTTAGCAATCATCAGTTCTGCAGCATGATCCATTTCTTCTTTAGAGTTTACATTAACTGCTTTCGGGTTGAAAGCTGTCAAAGCGGAAGTTAAAGAAGATAAAACTCCCATAGGATGAGCAGAACGAGGAAAAACATCAATGATCTTTTTCATTTCGTCTGCTATAAAGTTATATTTTTTAATATTGTTGTTAAAAGAAGTAAACTGATCCTGAGTAGGTAGGTCACCATGAAGTAAAAGGTACATTACTTCTGAAAAGTTAGATTTCTCAGCAATCTGTTCGATTGGATAACCTCTGTAGAATAACTCCCCCTGGTCTCCGTCTAAGTATGTGATGTCGCTAATGGTAGCTCCGGTGTTCTTGTACCCTAAATCCAGAGTGATCAAACCTGTCTGGTCTCTTAATTTTGAAATATCAATCCCTCTGTCTCCGATAGTACTATCCACGATTGGATATTCATATGAATTACCGTCGTAATTCAATATTACTTTGTTGTCTGACATTTATTTATTTTTTTCTAAATATACTACTTATTACAAAATACGGCAAACAAAAATTATCGTTTGCCGTCATTTATAAATTCAATTATCTTTTAATTTTAAATGCTTCTAAGCCTGGGAAAATTGCAGTATCACCTAATGCTTCTTCGATTCTCAAAAGCTGGTTATACTTCGCCATTCTGTCTGATCTTGAAGCAGATCCTGTCTTGATCTGTCCACAGTTCATCGCTACTGCTAAGTCTGCAATCGTTGAATCTTCCGTTTCTCCTGATCTGTGAGACATTACTGAAGTGAATTTGTTATTCTGAGCCATTTGTACCGCATCCATTGTTTCAGAAAGGGAACCGATCTGGTTTACTTTTACAAGGATTGAATTGGCAATTCCTTCTTTTACCCCTCTTGATAATCTTTCTACATTGGTTACGAATAAATCGTCACCTACAAGCTGTACTCTGTCACCGATTTTATCAGTAAGCATTTTCCAACCTTCCCAGTCATTTTCCTGCATACCGTCTTCAATAGAAATGATTGGATATTTAGCAGCCAATTCAGCAAGGTAAGAAACCTGCTCGCTGCTTGTAAACTGAGCTGCATCCGGAGTCTGGAATTTTCTGTAATCGTAAATTCCGTCTTTATAAAATTCTGAAGCTGCACAGTCAAGAGCTAACATGATATCGTCACCAGGCTTATAACCTGCTTTTTCGATAGCCTGAAGCAAGGTATCCAAAGCATCCTCAGTTCCTTTGAAAGTTGGCGCAAAACCTCCTTCGTCACCTACAGCCGTAGAAAGACCTCTTGAATGAAGAATAGCTTTCAGATTGTGGAAAATTTCAGTTCCTTTTCTCAATGAATCAGAGAAAGATTCTGCTTTTACCGGCATTACCATAAATTCCTGGAATGCAATAGGCGCATCAGAGTGAGATCCTCCATTGATTACATTCATCATGGGAACAGGAAGTGTGTTTGCATTTACACCTCCTACATATTTATATAAAGGAATTCTTAATTCAGCAGCAGCAGCTTTTGCCACAGCTAAAGAAACTCCTAAAATTGCATTGGCACCAAGGTTTCCTTTGTTGGCAGTTCCATCAAGATCAATCATGATCTGGTCGATAAAGTTCTGCTCAAAAACCGGCTGCCCGATTAAGTTTTCTGCAATTACTTCTTTTACATTTTCAACAGCTTTCCTAACCCCTTTTCCCATGTATTCTGAACCACCGTCACGTAATTCCACTGCTTCATGTTCACCTGTAGATGCTCCTGAAGGTACAGCAGCACGTCCCATGGCCCCGCTTTCCGTAAATACATCTACTTCAATGGTAGGATTACCTCTGGAATCCAAAATTTGTCTTGCTTCTATGAAAGAAATTGCACTCATATTGTTTAGTTTTAAACCATCCGCAAATGCTTCAGGTTGTTTTATTAATAATTATACTTGAACACAAATTTAATGAAAAAACTCACCTGATGAAAAAAGTGAGCTTTAATATTTGGTAATAATTCAAAAATTCTCCAATCTTATTGATCGGAGAATGGGTATTTAAAATTTGGGGTTAATTTCTTTACTTTATTTATTGCTTTTTTCACTTTTTATCCAAAAGCTTTAGCATTTCCTGAAACTCCTTTTTTTCATCTTCATTAAGGCCACTAAGCTTGTTTACGATTTCTTTTTCATCTTTTGCTTTGGCTGCTTCATTTTTACTTATCTCAGAAATTTGTTGCTGAAGTCTTGTAACGGATATCACAACTTTTCCAATACAAATCTTTAGGACAATGATCAGGAAATTGACACAATGTTCTTCCATTCTATACAAAGCATCTCTAAGCATATTAACAGGAGCGGTTCGTTCTCCGGGTTTAGATAATATTTCTGTAATTTTAGTCCTATTTTTTCCTGAGACACTGTCTCCTGATTTCAGCTTAGCCATTAGTTTGGTGGTAATTTCCCGCTTTGTTGCGATCGCAGCATCGGGCTGAACCTCTTGCATGAAGATCCCAATGAAGTAAATACGATGTAATTGTTTTCATGATTATTAGTTTTTACATTTTGTTACTCAAAGTTATTCTTTAAAGTAAATAAAGTCAGTTACATAAAAGGATGATTAACAAAAAGCACCACTTAAAGTGATGCTATCTATTTATAATTATAGTTAAATAATTGTTTTAAAAAGAATTTCTGTTCCTGGCTTTTCTTTTAAAATATGACATTCACCGTTCTGCTCCTGCATTCTTCTTTTCATATTCCGGAGACCGTTTCCTTCAGTATGTCCCTCCGGTATTCCATCACCATCATCTGAAATTCGCATAGAAAAAACATTCTTTTCCTGTAAGAAAGAAAGCTTTAATGAACTGGCGTGGCTATGCTTATAAGCGTTATTAATAGCTTCTTTTAAACATAGAAACATATTCCGTCTCAATTCGGTTGAAATGGGAGTATCTGAGATGATATCAATACTTTCTGACCATAATTTTATTTTCGTTTTTTTTAGAAAACCGTCTGCATACGGTATGGCATAATCAATAAAACTTCCAAGGGTATCATTTCCAGAATTCAGACTCCACAGCATTTCGCGCATGGAAAGGTTCATTTCTTCTGAGGTTTTTAAAAGCTCATCTATGTCACTTTGCAGATCATCATTTCCAGCCTTTTGTTTGAGAAATTCCGCCTGTAACTTCAGCGCTGAAATACCTGCTCCGAGGTCGTCATGCATATCGTGGGAGATGCGTTGTCGTTCCGTTTCAATGGATTTCTGTTTTTCGAGTTCTTTCTGGAGAAGCTGATTTTGATATTCTGCTTCTTTGAGCTGCTGCTCTTTAATATAAATTAGCTGCTTCCTGTTGTAGGTAATAATTACAAAAATTATAAAAAGAATTATTAAAATTAATATACAAAAAAATATGGCAAAGGTTAATTTAACTTCATAGGGTAGATTTTTCATATTCATCAGGTTTTTTTATTGATTTTAAAAGACTAATGAAAACTAAAATATAGAAAATTATATTTACAATATAGAATATACCACGAAGCATCCTCTGAAATTCCTCATCAACCTTTTCAAAAAGATACATTGGAATCGATCTGAAAATAAAAAAGGAACTCCAAAAAATGAGCCCTACCGATATCCAGAATTTAGGATGATCCGTAATTCTTCTCCTGTCTACATTTATAATTCGATAAGCCATCCAGAAGAGTGGAGCACAGATATAAAATAATGACAGAACAATACCTATTTTATAATCATATTCAAACTTAAAAAAATTCGTAAAAAGAAGGGTGTATGATAACGCCAAACAAAATAGTCCTAAGAAAATATATTTGCTTTTTCCAATAAATGACCCGGCATAAAAGGAGTAAAAAAAGCAGAGACAAAAGAGAGAATAAAAATTATAGATAATCCCATTGGTTGACAAATTAAAATATGATTTTCCCAATAAAGATAACAGCTCTGTAACATTTGTAATTAATAGGTAAATAAAAAGATATTTTTGGACAGCATTTTTACGTATGCCGCCCAAAAATATACTGTACAGAAATAATAATACAATTTCTATCTGATAAATAATTGATAAAGTCTCCATACTTATGGATACAGATGTCCCATATTGAAAAAATAGTTATGATCTTCTACTTTTTCATAAACAGTTATATCTACTCGGTTTTCGTTTATTTTAAGAATCAGGTTCGGCCTTTCTATGTTGTATGCGTAAGGCATTGCTCCTACTAAAATTTCAGTGTCATCATCAAAACTTTTGAAATTCTTATCAACAAGTTCCATAGTAAACATCAAATACTTTGTAAACTTATTGTCTGGGCAACTCTTATTAAAAAAATCTTTAAAATTTTCAACAGCTGTCTCAAATCTTGAATGCTGTGTTTTGTCCTTTATCACTAGCGAGTTTTTTTCAAGTATATAAAGGACTTCATTGTCTTTAATCGTAGAATCATCTCCCTTATAATTATCATTTGTAAACACAAAGGCTATATTAATATTAACTTTTATATCGGTATTTATTCCTTCATACAAAAAATAAACATACATATGTTTCTTTGTCTTTCTATAGAGATCAATAATATCTCCAACTTTCTTAATTATAAAATGGCTAGGAAAGAGTGGAAAAGTTTTTGGGAGTGCATTAATTTGTCCATTCTTGCTATCGGGTGATATTGCGTGGTCTCCAACCGGAGCTCTAAAATACTTTGTATTAAAAAGAGGAATCTCATTTTTTTCAAAAAGAAGTAATTCTTCGCAATCTAGATTTTTAATCTGTTTGATTAATTTTCTTTTAATCTCGTCACAATTCGAATTCTCAATTGATAATTCATTTTCCATAGTTTCTTAGTTTTTAAAATGGTTAAATTTATTGATGGCTTCAACTTTATTGCTGACATGCAGCTTTCTGTAAATGTTTCCTACGTGTTTTTTTACGGTATCAATACTGATGAACTTTCTGTCGGCAATTTCTTTGTACAGAAGGCCTTGAGAAAGGAGTTCCAGAATTTCTTTTTCACGCGAAGTAAGTTCATCAAAGTCTTTAATTTCAGGAAGTTTTTTTTCAAAGTGGCTTAAAACTTTTCGGGCAATAGAAAGGCTCATAGGAGCTCCACCATTGTATACATCACGGATGGAAGAAAGGATCTTGTCCATACTTTCTCCTTTGATGAGATAGCCCATTGCCCCAGCTTTTAAAGAATTAAAAATCTTTTCATCATCTTCAAAACTGGTACACATGATAAATTGTGTCTTTGGCATATCTTTCTTAAGCTTTTCAATAATTTCAATACCCAGCATATCCTGTAACTGTATATCCATCATAACGACATCAGGGGAAATATCGGAAAGATTTTTCAGCGCAGTATTCCCATCAAAAAATTGACCTACGACTTTCATATCATCCTGATAATTGATGATTTTCTTCAACGCATTGTTGTAGTTTTTTTCATCTTCTACTATGGCGATGGAAATGCTCATTGTTTTTTTGTTTAAGACAAATTTCAGCAGAAAACAAGACGGAAACAATTACACTTTTGTGTAATTTAGGGGCTTGAGTTCAGGGTTATTGGTTTGTTTTTTGTTTCTATTAATTTACTTAAATTTCTGTTACAATAAAACAACAATTAATATTCCTATACATTAAAAAATAAATATCATGAGAAAAAGCCTTTTAATCGCAATTTCAGCTGTGTCATTATTATTAACAAGCTGCAAAAAAAGTGAGAGCGGAAACAAAAGCGTAATCAAAACGGACAGTTCAGAAACTGTAATTACTGATAACAACGGAAAAATTGATTCTGTAACCCAAAGTTCTTCAACCACTGAAGTGAATGGCCAGAAGACAGAAAAAACAGATTTTGTATATAAAGCAACAGACGGAACACTAGTAAAAGTAGTATTTAAAAATGATCCTAAGGAAAGTAACGTTGCCATCACCAGCAACAAAAAAACTTTTACATTACCTAAAACGGAGGCAAAAGATGGTGAAACGGTTTATAAAAAAGATGGCATGACCGCAAGGGTAAAAGGCGATAGCCTACACCTTGAGCAGGGGAACAATGTGATTGAACTGAAAAGAACAAAAATATAGCCAGCTTCTGATCTGAGATAACAGAGCTAAAGTTCCTGATTTAGAAAATAAAAAAACCGTTCAGAAATCTGAACGGTTTTTTATGTATATCTGAGAATATATTATTCTGCAGTTTTTTCCTCTGTAGAATCAGTTGCTTCTGCCTTAGGCTCTTCAACTTTTTCTTCTACTTTAGGAGCGTCAGCAACTACAGCTTCTTTTTTAGCAGTTGTAGCTCTTCTACTTCTTCTAGTAGTCTTTTTCTCTTCAGCATTAGGATTGTAAAGTTCGTTGAAATCAACTAGCTCGATAAGAGCCATGTCAGCAGCATCACCTTTTCTGAATCCAGTTTTGATGATTCTTGTATAACCGCCGTTTCTTTCTGCGATTTTAGGCGCTACTGATCTGAAAAGTTCAGTAACCGCTTCTTTACTTTGAAGATATGAAAAAACAATTCTTCTATTGTGTGTAGTATCTTCTTTTGCCTTTGTTAATAGAGGTTCAACATATACTCTTAAAGCTTTAGCTTTAGCTACAGTAGTGTTGATTCTTTTATGCTCAATTAGAGAACAAGCCATATTAGAAAGTAAAGCACTTCTATGAGAAGTTGTTCTTCCTAAGTGATTGAATTTTTTACCGTGTCTCATTATTAATTATTTATCAGCGTCTAACTTATATTTTGCAACGTCGAAACCGAAGTTAAGACCTTTTGAATGCACTAATTCTTCTAGTTCTGTCAAAGATTTTTTACCAAAATTTCTGAATTTCATCAAATCAGACTTACTGTAAGAAACCAATTCTCCAAGAGTTTCTACTTCAGCTGCTTTTAGACAGTTTAGGGCTCTTACAGAAAGATCCATATCTGCTAATTTAGACTTAAGAAGTTGTCTTGTATGAAGTGTTTCTTCATCGTACTGGATAGATGCTTTTACAGCTTCGGTTTCCAATGTGATTCTCTCATCAGAGAACAACATGAAGTGATAAATTAATATCTTAGAAGCTTCTGTTAAAGCATTTTGAGGACTGATGGAACCATCAGTTTCTATATCTAGTACAAGTTTTTCGTAGTCTGTTTTTTGCTCTACACGATAATTTTCAATACTGTATTGTACTTTCTTGATTGGAGTAAAAATAGAGTCAATAGCAATAGTACCTACTGGTGCATTGTTTGACTTATTTTGTTCTGAAGGAACATACCCTCTACCATTTTCAATATTAAAAGTAATTTCGAAAGTTACATCACTGTTTAGGTTGCAGATCACAAGATCCGGGTTTAGCACCTCGAATCCGTTGATAGACTTGCCTAAATCACCAGCAGTAATAACCGTCTGACCTGAAACTTTAGCAACTACCTGCTCGTTGGCCTGGCCTTCTGCTGAAGCTTTTAATCTTACCTGCTTAAGATTAAGAATAATTTCGGTAACGTCTTCGATTACTCCTGGAATAGTTGAAAATTCGTGCTCTACACCTTCTATTTTGATAGATGAAATAGCGTATCCTTCCAGAGAAGAAAGCAACACTCTTCTCAAAGCATTACCGATTGTAAGCCCGAAACCTGGTTCTAATGGTCTGAATTCGAATTGACCTTTAAATTCATCAGAGTTAAGTAAAATTACTTTATCGGGTTTTATGAATTGTAAAATTGCCATATTATTGGGTTGAGCAAAAATTTGATTAAAAAATTATTTAGAGTAAAGTTCGACGATAAGCTGTTCCTTGATGTCTTCCGGAATTTGGATTCTATCAGGAGCAGATATGAAAGTGCCTTCTTTTTTCTCGTCGTTGAATTGTAACCACTCATAGTTTGCTTTAGAAGCTAATGCGTCAGAAACAACTTCAAGAGACTTAGACTTTTCTCTTACAGCGATTACATCACCTGCTTTTACTAAATAAGAAGGGATGTTAAGAATCTCACCATTCACAGTGATGTGTCTGTGAGAAGTTAACTGTCTTGCACCAGATCTTGTTTTAGCAAACCCTAATCTGTATACAACGTTATCCAATCTTGATTCACAAAGCTGTAATAGAACTTCACCTGTTACACCTTTACTTCTGTGTGCTTTTTCGAATAGGTTAGCAAACTGTTTTTCTAAAATACCGTAAGTATATTTAGCTTTTTGTTTTTCAGCTAACTGAACTGCATATTCTGATTTTTTAGCACCTCTTCTTTTGTTAGGACCGTGTTGTCCTGGCGGTTGGTTTTTTCTTCTTTCGAAGTTTTTGTCATCTCCGTAGATTGCAGCACCAAACTTTCTAGCAATCTTAGTTTTAGGTCCAATATATCTTGCCATAATGGGTAAATTCTAAAAATTAAACTCTTCTTCTTTTCGGTGGTCTACATCCATTATGTGGCATAGGAGTCACATCAATGATTTCGCTAACTTCAATACCTGAATTGTGAATTGTTCTGATAGCAGATTCTCTACCTGCACCAGGACCTTTCACATACACCTTTACTCTTCTTAATCCAGCTTCATGAGCTACGTTAGAGCAATTTTCAGCTGCCATTTGAGCAGCAAATGGAGTATTCTTTTTAGAACCTCTGAAACCCATTTTACCGGCAGAAGCCCAAGAGATAACTTCTCCGCTTTTATTTGTTAAAGAAATGATGATGTTATTGAAAGAAGCTTGAATATGCGCTTCACCAATAGCCTCAACTTTTACTTTTCTTTTTTTAACTACTTTACTTTGTTTTGCCATAATTCCTAACGATTATTTACTTGCCTTTTTCTTGTTAGCAACAGTTTTTCTCTTTCCTTTACGGGTTCTAGAGTTGTTTTTCGTTCTCTGGCCTCTTAAAGGTAGTCCTAGTCTGTGACGTATTCCTCGTTGGCATCCTATGTCCATCAATCTCTTGATGTTCAATTGCACTTCAGATCTTAATTCTCCTTCTACTTTTACGTTTTCTAAGATATAAGTTCTGATTGCAGCCAATTCATCGTCATTCCATTCGTTGACTTTCTTGTCTTCGCTGATACCGGCAGCCTTAAGGATTTCAGAAGAAGTACTTCTTCCAACTCCGTAGATGTAAGTTAAACCGATAACACCTCTTTTGTTTTTTGGTAAATCAATACCTGCAATTCTCGCCATAATTTAATGTTAGCCTTGTCTTTGTTTAAATTTTGGGTTCTTCTTGTTGATTACGAATAGCACACCTTTTCTGCGTACAATCTTGCAATCAGCGCTTCTT